>DATCKI010000040.1:0-15514 GCA_036562365.1 Bacteroidia bacterium
GGAAAAAATGGCAATTCATCATTTTCAACATCCCAAAATTGCCATTGTATATAAGCTGAGCTTTGCAAACTTGGGTTATGTGGACTAAACTTAGCATTAGGGCCAATTTCAGTGAGCGCAGAATAAGAAGGTGATTTGCTAAATAAAAATGGTTTAGCCACCATTACCCTGTATTGGAAATGCCCAGTTGTACCTTTGGCGTATAAGCCTAATTTACGTCCAAATTGATCGGTTAAATCGTTAGTTGATTGCTCAAAAATTGGTGCATCTACCCCTAAGGTAGTTCCTATAGACGGAATACTATATCTAGAATATCCTCCCCAAGAACTTAATCCACCACCAAAATGTAATTTCTGTTTTATTGCAGCAAATTCAGCTATAGCATCATGGAAAAATGCTCCTACTTTTCTATCTGCACTGAAATTGAAGTTATTTAGTCCAAATTGGGTATAAAAAAAGAATCGGGATGTAATGGGTCCATAAAATTGAAATCTTAAACGACGTATAGATGGGTCAAATTGATTTCGGACCTCCTTACCATTTATAGTAGAACCTGGGTTCATTTGATCGAATCGAACCCAAAATTGCGACGTTGCCGTAAATTTTAAATAACGGGTACCACTTGTATCTAAATTCAGTTTGATACCTTTTTTTAATATCTCTAAATCCTTTTGATATCTTGTATTACTTTGCGAAAAAGCTATAGTACTACACACTAATCCTGCTAGGATTACCAATATTTTCTTCATAAAGTTTAATTGAATTCTTAAAACTTAAAACCTAAAACAAAAGTTAGGTGACCACTAAATTCTAATACAGAAACATGAAATAAGTTTAATAGTAAACTTATCTACATTAAGCACAGATGGTTTTAATCCACTTGCTGTTGGTCTAAAAGTTCTAAAGAAAGAAGATAATACTTCGGCCAAAGTACCTGTAGAAGGGAAAGCAATTGGGAACCCAGAATGACTAGGCTCCTCATCTTCACTCTCCTGCTTAGAAATATCATTTACTTTATTCGTAGAATCACTTTCACAGGCATACTTTTCTCTCCGTAAATCTGTTCCATTACCAGCCAAAAAAATGCTAGTCCCCACTGTGAAGGAGAAAAACAAGAACAGAAGTAATAAACCCCCAATCCGCTTTCTATTTGTAGCATTCTTTTGCATAGTAATACAAAATTACACTAAAAATAGAATCTCTAAAAAAATTAAGACGAATTTCGGGGTATTAACACATTACTAAACGATTTTTTAGGCTAAAATGGGAGATAACCACCTCTTCATTTCTTCTAAATCCATGCCTTTTCTTATGGCGTAATTCGCCAATTGGTCTTCTTTTATCTTTCCTAAGCCAAAATATCTCGAGTCTGGATGTGCAAAATACCAACCAGAAACCGCCGAAACTGGCAACATGGCTAATGATTCGGTTAATTTAATTCCAGCATTTTCTTCGACCTTCAATAATTCCCAAATCTTTAGCTTTTCGGTATGGTCCGGACATGCAGGATAACCTGGTGCTGGTCTTATTCCTTTATATTTTTCTTTAATTAATTCTTCATTACTTAAATTTTCATCGTTTGCATAGCCCCAATAATGTTTTCTCAACTCAGCATGTAAATATTCCGCAAATGCTTCTGCTAATCTATCAGCTAATGCTTTTAACATGATAGAAGAATAATCGTCGTGCGATGCCGCAAATTTTTCTAAATGAGCTTCAATACCAAAACCTGTAGCAACAGCAAATGCTCCTATAAAATCTTTCTTTCCGCTATCTACCGGAGCAATAAAGTCGCTCAAACAATAGTTTGCTTGGCCTTCAGCCTTTTTATTCTGCTGACGAAGCATTGAAAATTTCTGAATTATATTGGCATTTGAATCATATACTAAAATATCATCTTCTGGAGTCGATTGAGCCTCAAAAATCCCCAAAACACCTTTAGCTATAAACCACTTTTCGGATACTAATTGATTCAACATTTTCTCTGCATCTTCGAATAAACGAGTAGCTTCTTCACCCACAATTTCGTCAACTAAAATATCTGGATAACGGCCCGCCAATTCCCAAGTTTGGAAGAAAGGAGTCCAATCTATATAATTCTTAAGTACTTCTAAATCTTCTAAAACAATAGTTTTAACTCCCAAGAAATCTGGAGTTTTAATTACTGAAAAATCTAATTCAAGCTTATTTTTTCTTGCATCTTCAATAGAAATGTACTCTTTAATATCTCGACTATTTGCATGTCGTTCGCGCATTATATTGTAGTCTGCCTCTAATTTTGCAACAAAATCATCTTTTTTCGCACCTAATAAAGATTCTACCACAGGTACACTTCTAGAGGCATCGAGTACATACACAACTGGAGCTTTAGTATAAGCTGGAGCAATTTTTACGGCAGTATGAATTTTAGAAGTTGTAGCCCCACCAATCAATAATGGTAAGTTCATACCTCTTCTTTCCATTTCTGCAGCTACATGTACCATTTCGTCGAGTGATGGAGTAATTAAACCACTCAAACCTATAATATCTACTTCTTGTTTAATGGCTTCATCTAAAATTTTGGATGCAGGCACCATTACTCCAAGATCTATTACTTCGTAATTATTACAACCAAGTACAACTGAAACAATATTCTTTCCAATATCATGTACATCACCTTTTACAGTAGCCATAAGGATTTTACCAGCGCTTGATGCAGCGCCTTGCGCTTTTTCGGCCTCAATAAATGGTGTTAAATATGCAACCGCACGCTTCATTACACGTGCACTTTTTACAACTTGCGGCAAGAACATTTTTCCTGAACCAAATAGGTCTCCAACCACATTCATCCCAGCCATTAAAGGACCTTCTATAACTTGAATTGGGCGTTCAAAACTCTTTCTTGCTTCTTCGGTATCTTCTTCAATATAATCAGTAATTCCTTTTACCAATGCATACGAAAGTCGCTCTTCTACAGGTAAACTTCTCCATTCTTCGGCAACTTTTTCAACTTCCTTTTTCCCTTTTACATGTTCAGCAAATTCTAACAAACGCTCTGTTGCATCACTCCTCCTATTCAGCAAAACATCTTCAACACGAGTTAAAAGTTCATTTTCAATCTCGTCGTAAATGGTAAGCTGCGAAGGGTTCACAATTCCCATATCCATACCATGTTTAATTCCATGATATAAAAAGGCTGAATGCATAGCTTCACGCACAACATCATTACCTCTGAACGAAAAAGAAACATTACTCACGCCTCCACTCACTCTGGCACCTGGAAGATTTTCTTTTATCCATTTTGTGGCATTGAAAAAGTCGAGCGCATTATTATTATGTTCTTCCATTCCCGTTGCTACAGGGAAAATATTAGGGTCGAAGATGATATCCACGGCTGGGAATTTCACCTTTTGTACTAAAACATCATAGGCTCTTTTACATATTTCAATGCGGCGTTCATAGGTATCTGCCTGCCCTTGTTCGTCGAAGGCCATAACCACCACAGCGGCTCCAAAGCGTTTAATATAGGTAGCACGCTGAATAAATTCATCTTCACCTTCTTTCAAAGAAATAGAATTTACAATGGCTTTCCCTTGTATACACTTAAGTCCGGCTTGAATAATTTCCCACTTCGATGAATCAATCATAAATGGGATACGAGCAATTTCGGGCTCTGAGGCTAATAAATTTAAAAAGCGTGTCATTGCTTGCACGCCATCTATCATACCTTCATCCATGTTGATATCAAGCACCTGAGCACCACCGCGCACTTGCTCTAACGCAACCTCTACGGCCTTCTCAAAATCTCCCTCTTTAATCAAACGCAAAAACATACGAGAGCCTGTAACATTACAACGCTCTCCAATATTAATAAAGTTCGATTCGGGTCGAATAAATAATGGCTCTAAACCTGATAAATACATTACTTGTGATGACACAGCTCTGAAGGATTTTTATTAAAGAGCCACAAGATAATAAATCTTAGTTTTCTTTGTATTTCAACTCTAATGCTTTTTATATATTCGTAAAAAGCTTATTGCCATTGCATAAAATTGTTGTACATAAAAAGATGCGATTATTGGAACTTTTTGAAAACGAAATACTTCTTTTCAGATGTTCTATTCAGATTGGTCGTAATCCATTAGGTCATAAAACTCAACAAGGCGATGGTAAAACTCCAGAAGGCCTATACACCTTAAATGCCAAAAACGATAAGAGTAAATTCTACAAAAATGTAGGAATTTCGTATCCCGAACCTAAAGATTTAGGAGAGGAAGACCCTGGAGATAATATCAAAATTCATGCTTTACCTAACGATAAAAAATTGGGATATAAATTTTACTCCAATTTCGATTGGACAGAAGGTTGCATAGCCATAGCACCAATGTATATGGATATCATTTTCGAAAAATGCGAAATAGGAACTAAAATCATAATCCTTAAATAACATATTTGTTATTTAGATTTTACAAATCAGTGGCGAAATGCATGGCCGAATCTATTTGATATAAAATCGATCAAAAAATTATTGCATAGACAAAGCGTCCATTCTATTCCCATTTTTCTTCAATAGATCCGAAACATTATATACCAATTTAGTATGATTTCGCACCCAAGGATTTTTCATATCCCAAACATATCCAGCCAAAATAGAGGATAATTGGCGTTTGATTTTAGGGTCTGGGTTATCTGCAAAGAAAACATCTTGCAAGGCTCCATCGTACCAAGAAGCTACGTATGTTTTAAAAGTTTCAACAGCTTTTTGGATATAAAGTTCGTACTCTTTATGCCAATCTACTTGTTCACCGTTTAATTCGCGAACAGCTAATTTAGCTGCTAAACTTCCACTTTCAGTTGCAAACATAACTCCCGATGAGAATACAGGATCTAGGAATTCTACAGAATTTCCAACTAAAGCATATCCCTTACCATACATTTCCGAAGTCGAAGCTGAATATGCTTCTATAGTTTTGGGTTCCCAAAGGAACTCAGTATTTCTAAACCGATCTCTGTAATTAGGGTCTTGTTCTATAATTTGACGTAAAACCTCTTCAGGTGTACCAGAAAAATCTTTGAAGAAATCAGGGTTTCCTACCACACCTATAGAACAAATTCCATTGCTAAAAGGAATTACCCAAATCCAGACATCTACTCTATGCACCACGAAGGTAATCATCCAACCTTCTCTACCAACGGGGCGATTTTCGTCTTTACAATGCACAAACATAGCTTTGCGAGGTGGCAATTTAGCTTGTTTCACCGTACCTAAGAGAGTAGGTAAAACGCGAGCGTATCCACTAGCATCAATCACAAATTTAGCGTGAATAGTTTCCAAAGAGCCATCCGGAAGTTTCACTTCAACTTTTTTAATATCCTGACTCATGTCAACTGACACAACTTCTATATTAAAATCGACTTGTACGCCTTTGCGTTGCACTTCTTTTACCAGCTCATAGTCGAATTCTGCACGCGGGCATTGCCAAGTCCATGCCCAACCTTCAGTAAAACGGTCAGAGAAGTCGAACTCACAAACCTTACCGTTTTTAACGAATCTAGCACCAAATTTTTTTTGAAAATTTTTAGCGTTAATACAATCCATTAACCCTGCTTCATCAAGGTGATCCATAACGCGAGGGATAAGACTTTCGCCGATAACAAAGCGCGGAAAAATGGACTTTTCCACTATTCTAACCGACTTCCCTTGTTTATGCGCAATAGCAGCTGCAACAGTACCAGAAGGACCGGCTCCGATAACAAGGATATCAATAGAAGTTGAATTCATAAGGACTTAAAAAAATTTAGTGCTAATTATCTATTTCAAAAGCTATAAGTTTGTGTAAATTTGCATTACAAAGATGGAGACCAAAATTATTAATAGTTTGACTCTAAAAAAATAAAATTTGTTATTTTAAAAGACCGCTTTCCCTATATGATACAAATCGGCACACATCCGATCAGCATAAAAGATTTTAAACAGATCCTATTTTCGAATGCAGAATTTGAAATATCTGATATAGCCCTTAATAGAGTAAAATCTAGCTATCAATTTTTAGAAAGCTTTTCTAAAAATAAAATAATCTACGGAATTAATACTGGATTTGGTCCTATGGCACCTTACCGTATTGATGAAGAAGATCAAAAAAACTTACAGCTAAACTTAATCCGTAGTCATAGTTCTGGGACGGGGAAACCCCTTGAGCCACTATATATCAAAAGTATAATTTTAGCTAGGACAAATACTATTTTACAAGGGTATTCGGGCATACACCACGAGGTTCCATTACTTTTCAAAGAAATGATTTCGCGCGAAATGCTACCTGTTATTTTCGAACATGGTGGTGTAGGAGCCAGTGGCGATTTAGTACAATTAGCGCATCTTGCATTAGGTATGATAGGCGAGGGCGAAATGTACTACAAAGGCCAAATTACCGAAAGTAAAAAAGCATATGCTGCTGAAAATATCCAACCAGCTACTATACATCTTCGAGAAGGGTTAGGAGTAATGAATGGAACAGCTGGCATGAGCGGAATTGGAATCGTGAACCTAATATATGCTTCACAACTTTTAGAATATGCAGTAGAGGCATCTGCTTGGTTAAACGAGATAGTACAATCGTTCGATGATCATTATTCAACCGAATTAAACGAATCAAAAAGACATAAAGGTCAGCGCGAAATTGCAAAACAAATGCGCGAATTATTGGCCGATAGCAAACGTACACGCGTGCGAACTGAACACATGTACGAAAATGCCCCTAAAGAAAATGTAGTAAAAGATAAAGTTCAAGAATACTACTCGATTCGTTGTGTACCACAAATTTTAGGGCCAGTTTACGATACATTAGCTTTTGCTGAAGAGATTTTGACTCAAGAAGTGAATTCAGCAAACGATAATCCTATAGTCGATATGGCCACCTCTAATGTTTATCATGGTGGAAATTTCCATGGCGATTATGTTGCATTAGAAATGGATAAAGTTCGTATAGCCATCACAAAACTTAGTATGCTTTTAGAGCGTCAGTTGAATTATGTGATGAATGCAAAACTGAACAATATATTACCACCATTTGCTAATAGTGGGAAATTAGGATTCAACTTTGGGTTACAAGGAATACAATTTACAGCAGTAAGTACAACGGCCGAGAATCAAACTTTATCGAATCCTATGTACATTCATAGCATTCCAAATAATAACGACAATCAAGATATAGTAAGTATGGGAAGTAATTCTGCGCTTCTTACTAAAAAAGTTATTGATAATGCATACGAAGTATTAAGTATTCAATTAATGGCATTAGCTCAAGCTACAGATATTTTAGATTGTAAATCGGAACTTAGTCGGTCGGCACAAAACTTGCATACATTCGTAAGACAACATGTTGACATGATAAAAGAGGACATACCTCAATACAAAAACATACAAATATTCACCGAAGCCTTAAAAATCATAAAATGAAAATCGCATTAGTAACAGGAGGTTCAAGAGGAATTGGGAAGGCAATAAGTAAAGCCTTAGCTAGTGAAGGCTATTATGTTTTAATAAATTACCGCTCGAACCAAGCTGAAGCTGAAACTACTTTAGCAGAAATTAAATCAAATGGAGGAGATGGAGAATTACTTCCATTCGACTGCAGTAATAAGGCCGAGGTGGAATCCAGGATAGAAAACTGGACTAAAAACAATGAAGGAAAGTTTATTGAAATTTTAGTAAATAATGCAGGGATTAAGCACGATAATGTAATGGTAATGATGTCGGATGAAGAATGGGATTCTGTTATCAATACTAACTTAAATGGCTGGTTTTACGTTACACGTGCAGCTAGTAAAGCTATGATTACCAAGCGTAGAGGTAGAATAGTAAATATAGTATCGCTTTCAGGAATTAAAGGCTTGCCAGGGCAAACAAATTATTCGGCAACCAAAGGGGGAATAATAGCTGCTACAAAGTCTTTAGCTCAAGAATTAGGCCGAAGAAATATTACTGTAAATGCTGTTGCTCCAGGTTTTATACAAACCGATATGACTCAAGATATAGATGAATCGCAATACAAAGCCATCATACCTATTGGTCGTTTTGGGAAGCCTGAAGAAGTTGCACATGCCGTTAGCTTTTTAGTTTCAGAAAAAGCTTCGTATATTACAGGTACGGTAATTCAAGTAAATGGCGGACTTTACACATAGTATTATATGCACAGAGTGGTAATAACTGGAATTGGAATTTATTCTTGTATAGGGAAAAATATAGATGAGGTTCGTCAAAGCTTATTTGATGGGAAATCAGGTATAGTATTTGATCCTATACGTAAAGAAATGGGCTTTCGTAGTGCATTGATTGGACTTGTAGAAGAGCCTATTTTAAAAGGAATTCTAGACAGAAGAAGTCGTGCCGGTATGGCTGAAGAGGCTGAATATGCATATATCAGCACCCTTGAGGCATTGAAAATGGCTGGTATAGACCAAGATTATATAGATAAAAACGAAATAGGTATTCTCTTCGGAAATGATAGTTCTGCTAGAGCTACCGTTGAAGCAACTGATATTTTAAGAGCTAAAAAAGACACTACTCTAATTGGTTCAGGGTACGTTTTTCAGTCGATGAATAGTACTGTAACCATGAATTTAGCAACCATATTTAAGTTAAGAGGAGTAAATTTCTCGGTAAGTGGAGCCTGTGCAAGTGGCTCACACGCAATTGGGCTCGGTTATATGATGATACGTCAGGGTTTACAAAAGCAAGTCATTTGCGGTGGAGCTCAAGAGGTAAATCCTTATGCCTTTTCAAGTTTTGATGCTTTAGGGGCATTTTCGGTGCGAGAATCAGACCCAACAAAAGCCTCTAGACCCTTTGATATAGGTCGTGATGGACTAGTTCCAAGTGGTGGGGCAGCTACTGTAATTTTAGAAAGTTACGAAGAAGCCGTAAAAAGAGGAGCAATTATATTAGGAGAAATCGTGGGATATGGCTTTTCTTCGAATGGAGATCATATTTCCCAACCCAATGTTGATGGGCCTGTAAGAAGTTTAGAAATGGCATTAGCGCAAGCTGGTATAAAGACAAATGAGATTGATTATATCAATGCACATGCTACTTCTACTCCAATAGGAGATGCAAATGAAGCAAAAGCAATTGCACATGTATTTGGAGAAAAAACTCAACCTGTAAGCTCAACAAAAAGTATGACGGGGCATGAGTGTTGGATGGCTGGAGCGAGCGAAATAGTTTATTCAACCATCATGATGCAAAATAATTTTGTGGCTCCAAATATAAATTTAGAAACGCCTGATGAACACAGTTCTAAACTTTTTATACCTACAAAATCCATAGAGAAAAATATTAACGTATATTTGTCGAACTCTTTCGGATTTGGGGGCACAAACTCAACCTTAATAGTACGCAAGTTTAAATAAGACTCACAACCAACAAAATAACTTAGAAAGACCATGAATTATGAAGAAATCATCTCTAAAACCAATGAATGGTTATCAGAGGAATTTGAAGTAGAAATTGACACCCTAACTCCAACTGCGGTATTAAAAGATGCATTAGATTTAGATAGTCTTGACTATGTAGATATCGTTGCAGGAATTGAGAGTAATTTTGGTTTTAAAGTTAAAACTGAAGATTTCAAATCTATAGTTACGTTACAAGACTTTTACGATTTTATTGCAAAAAGAATTAGCTCAGTAGAACCTGCGTAAGATGTCTGAATGGCAAGGTAAATCGCGCGGAGGCGTACTTGGTTACAAAATATTTATCTGGCTACTAAGAAGTGCCGGATTAAAAGCAGCCTATGTGTTGCTTTTTTTTGTTGCTTTTTATTTCATCCCTTTTGCTCCTTCTGCTACAAAATCTTCATGGTTTTATTTCCGTAAAATTCACAGATTTGGAATATTTAAATCGGCCTTTGCAGTTTATAAAAACTACTTTTCATTTGGTCAAAGTATACTCGACCGTATTGCCTTACTAGGTGGAGTTAAAACGCATCTCAGCTTTGAGTTTGATGGCGAAGAAAACTTACATCAATTAGCGGCTGATAAACAACCAGCTTTACTTATCTCAGCTCATATCGGGAATTGGGAAATTGCCGGAAACTTATTTAAAAATATTGGTGGCCAAATCAATATCTTAATGTATGAAGCTGAACATGAAAATTTAAAAAAACTCCTTGATAGCGTTCAGAAAGAAAAAAGTAAAACTAAAAATGTGAATGTCATTACTTTAAAAGACGACTTATCACATGTTTTAGAACTGAAAAAAGTAATAGATAATGGCGAACTAATTGCTTTACACGGCGATAGAGTGCCACCACAAAGCAAGTTTTTCTACTTTAATTTCATGGGCCGTCAGGCTAAATTCCCGACCGGACCATTTTATTTATCTGGTAAATTTAAAGTGCCTGTTTGCTTTGTTTTTGCTTGTAAAGAAGGTATGGGACATTATCATTTATTCTGCACCAAACCTATTTACTACAATTTTTATGGAAGCCCAACACAACGCGAAGAAAGCCTTAAACAGCTCATCAACGACTACGTAATTGCGGTAGAGGAAAAAGTAAAAAAATACCCTTATCAATGGTATAATTTCTACAAATTCTGGGAATAATTAAGGTTCAAAAATTCCGTATTTAACTGCGAATAAGACCAAACCAGGTCTTGATTTCACATCGAGTTTTTCGAAAATAGATGCTCTGTAACCATCAATAGTTTTTACGCTTAAACAAAGTTTTTCTGCAATTTCTTTATAGGTTAATTCAGAACAAGCAAGACGGATAAATTCAATTTCCTTTTCAGTAAGCGGAATTAAACCTTTATATCCATTTGTAGCAACTCCATTGTTTTTATCGTTTTGAGCGAATGCTGTATTGAGAATACCAGAGATAGAATCAGCGATATAGAAGCCGCCTTTCTGAATTTCTTCAATAGCAGAAATAAACAATTCAGGGTCCGAATCTTTAGGTAAAAAACCGCGAATACCTTTGGTCATCATTTTCACGATTTCTTTTTCTTCTTGAACCATAGAGAGAATGAGAACAGGTACATTACAGCCTCTCTTTTTAAGTTCATCCATGGTAGCAAATGCGTCCATTACTGGCATTTGAATATCCATGATAATTACATCTGGCAATTCATTTAAGTTGTCAAGAAGTTCTTTCCCATTGCCAAAGGAACCAACAACTTTAATGTTGTCAGAATAAGTTTCTAAAATTGCAGCGAGACCTTTACGAAATATTGGATGATCATCAACTAAGATAACGTTGAGCATGATTATTAAACGGTTAGAAGTAGGTTATGGTTAGTTATAATTCAGTAATTTTATTTTATTCTCCTCGAATGTAAATAATTTTTGCAATAGTACCTTTATTTGATGAGGACAAATTGAGCTTTGCGCTAATTAATTCGCACCTTTTAGCAAGATTATTTAGTCCTGTACTAACTACCCCCTCTTTCTTAGATGCCTCAATACCAATTCCATTATCTTCAATCTCCAAATGAACTTCATTTCCATTCTCAATTAAAGAAATTTTTAGTTCAGTTGCCTTCGAATGCTTCAATATATTCTGGAGTAGCTCTTGTGCTACACGATATAAGATTAAGGTAACATCCGTTGGAAGTGGATCTATATCTTCAACATTACATTCAACTTTGAAAAGTCCAGTTTTTGTTAAACGTTTTACCTCAAATAAAAGAGATTCACTTAGATTTTTAGATTTAACTACCTGCGGATTAAGACTTACCGACAACGCTTTCATGTCTTCAATTAATCCATTCAACGTGTCAATAGCTCCAAGGGCTAACTCAGGCTTTTTGAACTTTTCTATACTGTGTAATTCTAATTTCAATACGGCAGCTTGTTGACCAAGATTATCGTGAATTTCGGCATAAACTTGTTTCATTAAGTTATCTAATACCTCGTGCTGTACAGTACTTAACTCATGCTTAAATTCCATCTCTTTCCTTTTAGTCTCCTCCAAATACTGCTTTTGCCTACGTGAATATAGAATGAGAACGAAAACCACAAATATCATCATCAATAGGAAAATACCTATCGAAGAAATTAAATAAATATACAGTTCTATATTAAACTGGCTGCTATTCATAAATGTAACAAGGAATTAGTAAGCCTTTTGCTCTTAGTTGATGCATAAATAACTATTAGCAGAGAGACCGAGAAGTAATATATATGATGTATATACTCAAATGCATCAAATAAAATAGATGATTTTAATAATCCAGCATAGAAGAAATTATAATAACCCAAATACACAAATTGAAACACAAAATAGTACATGATAATTAATACTAACCAAAAATCTAATTTCTTATATAACACAACACTATCTACCCTTTTTAAGAAAAGAAATAGAACCCTTAAACACGCCGCCACTATAAAGATGGTACCTATTAATGGAGTAGGTGTACTCTTCGAACTATCGTTTATTAAATCGAAATAATAATCTCTGATTATTACTGATAGTATTATCGCTGCAATCCCACCATAAAATAAGCCTTTAAGTATTGGATCTTGAAATTTATTCTTGAAAAAATAAAGTAATAAACTAAACGCTATTATGGTATAAGCAATGAATATTATATTATACACCAAAAAATTTATTCCTTCATAAGACCATAGCACTATCTGCAGCACATTTGTAAATGCACCCAGTAATAATACTAACATTAATGGTCTATATTCTTTTCGTATTGAGTTAAAAAAATAAACTATAAATAATAGTATTATGAAATTAACAAGTAAACCTATTGCTTCTAAAAACATTTAGTATATTGGACATTGTTTAGGGCAAGGAGTTAAATACTCATATACCTGTGCTTTACCTCTTTTTTTAATTATAGCATGCGTAGAATCCATTCCATATACATAAAGTGTGAAATTCTTTACGCTATCGTGACGCTGAAATTCACCTGGCGCTATACCTAATGCAAAATACAAATATTCAGACTCATCAAATAGTAACTGAATTCTATCTTTTCTCATAATAAATCCTTCTAACGTCTCTTTTGATGTTCCATCAAAAACAGTTAAATGATTTGGATGATCTCTATACAATGCTCTTGCAGAATCAGCAATAACTGATGATATAGGCAAAGTTCCTCCTATTGTATCTCCTAAGGGCGATTCTATATTTCTTCCAAATAAACTAAATCCAGCCTTATATTCTTTCGTATGCAAATATGTAAACTCTGAACTATTTTCTTCTATACGTTCATCTTTTAAGTGGTTTATATAGTATGCTTGCATGCAAGACACGGTTACTAGGAAGATGGTGAAAGAGTTTTTAATTTTCATAATTTTGGGAACCTGAGTTTAAAAGAGTTTTATTTCACAAATATTACCTTTATTAACCTAATTAAAAAGGCAATGAGGTATTTTCAGGAAAAAACCCATGCACTTAGGGGGTTTTTCCTCTTTTCTTTCGTTTTATTATAATCTATATTTGCATTGTCCTTTTGCGCTAACCAAAACAAAATAGACAATATTTAGTCCCCTTTATTATTAAACCCTCTGATCAATCGATTCGCCCCCCAAATTGATTGACACTTTTGGAAAGTATTCAACCTTACTATCCAACCCAAGTCCGAATCTAACCCATTCGGACTTTTTTTTTATTGAAGTTTATCACCTAGTAACTATTTCTTCGGTAAACTGCATGAACGGCCATAGGAATTTATGGCTTCGTTGCAATGACTATACCATTAATAAAAAAAAGAAAGCGAATAAAACAGAAAAGGTGGCAAAAGCCACCTTTAATAGATTAAAAAATATATCAATACAATTCAAAGTTTCGACAGAGCTCAAAATATATAAGGTCGAAACTCTGAAATAGTTATTTCTTAATTATTTTCCAATAAAGCATTAATATCCACCTTAGAGTACAAATAATCTCTTAAAGCTTCAATCTTAATACGATCTTGTTTCATAGTATCACGTTCGCGCACAGTAACTGCACCGTCGTTTAAGCTTTCATTATCTACCGTAATACAGAACGGAGTACCCAATGAGTCTTGACGACGATAACGTCTTCCAACGCTGTCTTTTTCATCATATGCAACATTCATGATTCCACGTAAAGATTTATAAATCTCTTTCGCTTTCTCATCTAAACCATCTTTAGCAACTAAAGGTAAAACAGCCGCTTTAATTGGTGCTAAAGCAGGATGTAACTTCAATACAGTACGAACCGAACCGTCCTCTAATTTTTCCTCATTATAGGCAGAACTAAGAACAGCTAAGAACATACGATCTAATCCAATCGAAGTCTCAATCACATATGGAACATAACTTTCGTTCAATTCTGGATCGAAATATTGTAATTTCTTACCACTATATTTCTCATGACTTTTCAAGTCGAAGTCGGTACGACTATGTATACCTTCTAACTCTTTAAAGCCCATAGGGAATTTAAACTCGATATCAGCCGCAGCATTAGCGTAGTGAGCTAATTTATCGTGATCATGGAAACGATAATAATCGTCCCCAATTCCTAAAGCTTTATGCCATTTAATACGCTTTTCTTTCCAGGTATGATACCATTCCATTTCTGAACCAGGGCGAACAAAGAATTGCATTTCCATTTGTTCAAACTCGCGCATACGGAAGATAAATTGGCGAGCCACAATCTCATTACGGAATGCCTTTCCAATTTGTGCGATACCAAAAGGTATTTTCATACGTCCTGTTTTCTGTACATTCAGGAAGTTTACAAATATACCTTGAGCAGTTTCTGGTCTTAAGTAAATTGTGTTTGAATCTTCTGCTACTGAACCTATTTGAGTTCCAAACATCAAGTTAAATTGACGTACTTCTGTCCAGTTACGAGTTCCGCTAATCGGGCAAACAATTTCAAGGTCTTCAATGATCTTCTTCATCTCAACCATATCATTTGCATTCATAGCATCAACCATGCGCTTTATGGCCGTATCTGCTTTTTGACGATATTCTAATACACGTGGATTGGTTGAACGGAACATTTCTTCATCAAAGTTTTCAAAGCGTTTCTTAGCTTTTTCAACTTCTTTATTGATTTTTTCTTCCAGTTTTTCTACATAACCTTCAATCAATTGATCTGCACGGTAACGTTTCTTACTGTCTTTATTATCAATCATTGGATCATTGAAGGCATCTACGTGACCACTTGCTTTCCATACAGTTGGATGCATGAAAATAGCGCTATCTATCCCAACGATATTTTCGTTGAAATAAACCATAGATCTCCACCAATACTCTTTAATATTCTTTTTTAGCTCTGCACCATTCTGACCATAGTCGTACACAGCACTTAATCCATCATAAATCTCAGATGATTGGAATACATACCCATACTCTTTTGCATGGGAAATCACTTTTTTCAGTAAATCTTCAGACACGTTTTTACTAATTTATGCCGCAAAGATATAAGAAATAAGGTGCTAAGAAAAGGATTTTTATCCCCTATTTTTCGATTTCAACTTTTCGTGGAGCATATTTCGCAGCAATCTCTGCCATAGCCCTAATATGATCTGGTGTAGTTCCGCAACA
>DATCKI010000089.1:0-6941 GCA_036562365.1 Bacteroidia bacterium
GCCTATAAATTGCAATTACGCTACCCAAATAAGAGTATTGCACTAATCGAAAAAGAAAAAAATCTAGCTGATCATCAGACTGGAAATAATTCAGGTGTAATTCATAGTGGTATATATTACAAACCAGGCTCCTACAAAGCAAAGAACTGTGTAGAAGGACGTAGAGAGTTAGTTGCATTTGCCAAAGAACACAAAATCAAACACGATATCTGCGGTAAATTAATAGTTGCGGTTGACGAAGACGAGAATAAACGTTTAGATGGCATTTTCGAAAGAGGTTTAAAAAATGACATCGAAGACATGGAAATGATTGGTCCTGATAAAATAAGAGAAATCGAACCATTCATTACAACCGGAATACGAGCAATTCGTGTGGGTTGCACAGGTATAATCGACTTTAGAGGAGTTACAGATACCCTTGGTAATTTGCTTGAAGGCTTAAACTCCGCTAGTAAAGTTTTCCGCCAAACAGAAGTAATTGGCATTAGTAACGATGCAAGTGGTAAAATAATAAAAACCAATAAGGGCGACTTTAAAGGTAAAAAAGTAGTCTTCTGTGGTGGTTTACAAAGCGACCGTTTAGCAGAGATGGATGGAATTAAAACCACAGCTAAAATTGTAGGTTTCCGCGGCGATTATTACGATTTAACCGAAAAAGGACATCATAAAATTAAACATTTAGTCTATCCAGTACCTAATCCAGCTTTCCCTTTCCTAGGCGTACACTTTACACGCATGACTGACGGAAGCATAGAATGTGGCCCTAATGCCGTATTCACGTTTAAAAGAGAAGGGTACGGTAAAACAGATTTCGATTTAAGAGATACTATAGATGCTCTAACATTTGCTGGAACATGGAAATTATTCTTTAAACATACCAAATTTGGTATAGATGAATACAAAAGAGCATTTAGTAAAAAATTATTCTTAAAAACTCTACAAAGATTATTGCCTTCATTAGAAATGGACGATATAAAACCAGGTAGAGCAGGTGTGCGTGCAATGGCTTTAGGTCCAGATGGAGAAATGATTGACGACTTTAAATTTGAATATAACCAAAATAGTATTCACGTTCTAAACGCACCTTCACCAGCAGCTACAGCATGTTTGGCAATTGGTGCTGAAGTTACTAGAATGGCTGAAGCTCATTTCGGAGAATTTTAACCTAACCTATATAATCATATCATCACTATGTTCGGATTTTTTAAAAAAAATAAAATTAAACAAGCGCAACTCGTGCAAGTTTATACCGATAACTTATACGATGTTATCGAAAAAGCATTCCCAGAAGTTGCAGGCTTCATAAATGAAGAAAAGAAATTCGAAAAATCTCCACAAATTGGTGTGGAAGATTTTGAATGGTTTACCTATATCATTTATGGAGGTAATGTTTTAAATCTTTACAATCATTTCGACGAAGAAACTGCCGATAATTTAAAATTTAAAATAATCGCAGAAGTAGCTGAAAGATATACAAAACGTGACACGAATATTGCTGAAGATATTATCTTGGATTATGAAAAGTTCCTTGCAGATATACAACGCAAAACCAACGATATTGCAGCTACTATTTCATTAGCTTTATTCTATAAGTTTAAGTTGAATGAATATCAAGATGAACACTATCAAAAATTAAATACACCCAATCCAGTATTCTTTAAAGAACTTAAAGATATGATGGAGTTATTCATCTGGAATTGGCCTGAATTCTTAGCGAAATATAAGATTTCAGAAAACTAATATTAATATAAATTTTTACATTAAAATATGCCATTAGATCAGCCAGAAGAAGAAAAGGAAATGTCCTTTTTAGACCATTTAGAAGAACTTAGATGGCATCTAGTTCGTAGTGTTATAGCAATAATGATTGGAGCAGTAATAGCTTTCATCTATGATGAAATTTTATTCGATAAAATCATTTTTGCACCTAAAGATCCAAACTTTATAACCTATAGAGCATTTTGTAAAATTGGTCAATTCTTCGGCTTGGGTGCCAATTTATGCATTACTGAAATCCCAATAAATATCATAAATATGAATATGGGAGGGCAATTCAATATGCATATGTGGGCATCTTTAATTGCGGGTATTATTTTAGCTTCTCCCTATATTATTTACCAAATTTGGAGTTTCTTAAAACCTGCTCTGTATTCGCACGAAAAGAAAACTGCAAGTGGTTTACTTTTTTATGCTGGCACCTTATTTTTATTAGGTGTTTGTTTTGGTTATTTTGTTCTCTCGGCCTTGTCGGTTAATTTCTTAGGAAATTACCAGATTAGCGAAAATATCGCAAATAACATTAATATTTCTAGTTATATCAGTACCATTACTACGGTAACTTTAGCTACAGGGATTCTTTTCGAATTACCTATATTCATTTATTTCTTAACTAAGATTGGAATAGTTACCCCACAATTCTTAAGAAAATATCGCCGCCATGCACTAATTTTAAATCTAGTTGTAAGTGCTGTTATTACTCCACCTGATATAATTAGCCAAATAATTGTTGCCTTACCACTTAGTTTATTATATGAAATTGGTATATTAGTATCCGAAAGAGGTGTGAAAAAACTTGAAAAAGAACAAAATAAGGCCTTAGTAAAAAATTAACCATATTGATGCCCATGAAAAAAAGACCAATACTCTTATTACTCACTTTAATCCTAAGCACCTATCATATTTTCGCACAAAATAATGAACTGTTTATTACATTTAAAGATAGCTCTAAAGTTAAAGGAGTTATAGAGTATCGTGGTAATAATCGTTTAATCTTAAGAGGCGAAAACAATGTTTTATTCGAAATAAACACTAAAGCAATTCAACGTTACCACGGTGGGCGATACAATTTTAAGTACACCGCTCCAGCTGGCGACTATTCTAATGTTAAATACAACTACAGACGACTTAAAGCTAGCGAAATTGGAATTAATTTATTGGCTCTTTTAAGTACCGATATTAATGTATTCTACGAATACAGATTCTTAAAAACTAAAATTGGACTACGCTTTCCGTTAACTTTCGGGTTTAATAATTTTAAATATCCCTATAGTACTTTCATTTTAGATTTTTGGAAAGATCTAAAAATGAAAAATACTGTCTTTGGTATAGGAGTAGAACCTAGAATTTATGCAAATAAATATGGAAATAATTCGTACGTTTTTAGTTTCTCTGGAGAATATCAACTAAATAATACCCGAATTTATTCTGAAGCTGATCATGCTAATTGCTTAAGAATGATGATTAATAATGGTAGCTCGCACCGTATTGGTTCTCATTTAAAAATGAGCACTGATTTTGGAATTGGTTATACCATTTTTTTCTGGGGAAATCAGTCGGGTGCTGAGGTTTTACCACAATTAAGACTCCGCTTAACGCTAAGTGGATTGTTCTAAGTAAATTTGTCTAAGCTTAAAAAATATATAAAATGAAATTACTTGAAGGAAAAGTTGCCATCGTAACCGGTGGAAGTAGAGGAATCGGAAAAGGAATCGTAAATAAATTAGCTGAACAAGGAGCTACGGTTGTTTTCACTTTTGTATCAAGCGAAGAGGCCGCTCAAGCTGTTGCAAACGACGCAGCCGCTAATTATGGGGTTACTGTTAAAGCCGTTAAAAATGATGCGGCAAGCTTTTCTCAAGCTGAAGAATTAATCGAAAATACCGTTAAGGAATTTGGACGTATCGATATAGTAGTTAATAACGCAGGTATTACTAAAGATAATTTATTAATGCGTATGACCGAAGCCGACTGGGATGCGGTTATAGATACGAACCTTAAAAGTGTGTTCAATATGACCAAAGCTGTTCAAAAAGTAATGCTTAAACAACGCTCTGGTTCTATAATCAATTTAAGCTCTGTGGTTGGTCGTAGCGGAAATGCCGGACAAGCGAATTATGCCGCTTCTAAATCTGGAGTTATCGGATTTACACAAGCTATAGCTCGCGAACTTGGCTCTCGTAATATTCGTTGCAACGCTATTGCACCAGGCTTCATAGAAACTGAAATGACCGAAAAATTAGACGAAAACACTAAAAATGGATGGATCCAAAATATCCCTCTTAAACGTGCTGGAACTACTGAAGATGTAGCTAATTGCGTACTTTTCTTAGCTTCAGACCTTTCGTCTTATATCAGCGGACAAACCATCAATGTTTGTGGAGCTATGCTTACTAACTAATTTGTTTAGTTATACTTTTTTTCCGTCTTAAACGTTTCTCTACAGGTGCAAATCATTCTGTCAAATAGCTATTGGTTTATACTCCTTTGCCTGTTATTTGGCTTCGGATTAAGTGCTGTTTTATACCTATTCAAAAACTCTGATTCGGTTATCCCTAAAAATATTAGAATCGGACTTTTTGTGCTTCGGGGGGTGCTTGCATCACTCCTAGCCTTCTTTCTGTTAGACCCTCTGTCGAAACACAAAATAACTGAACTGGAAAACCCTGTTATCTTCTTAGTCCACGATAATTCTAAGTCGGTTCTACTTACTAAAGATAGTACCTATTATAAAAATCAATACCAAGATCAATGGGAACAACTGCGTAAGGAACTTGAGTCTAATTTTCAAGTTAGAAATTTCAGCTTTTCTGATATACTAACTGAAAACTCTCAACTCCATTTCGACGGATCTGAAACCAACCTAGAAGCTGCGTTTAAAGAATTAGAAATTTTAAGTGCAGGACTAAATACAGGCGCTATTGTACTTGCTAGCGACGGAATTTATACTCAAGGTAATACACCTTTAAACAGAATTTCAAACTTTAAATCTCCGATTTATACTATCGGACTTGGAGATACAACTACACGTAAAGATTGGTATATACGTAATGTTATTACTAATAAAATTGCTTTTACCAATAGTCAAATCCCCGTTGATGTTCAAATAAGCGCCGATAAACTTAAAAACCTTGGTGGTAAATTAAGTCTTTATTTCAACGGCAAAAAAGTCCAAGAACAAGCTTATCAATTCCAAAACGACAAACAAGATATTTCAGCAAGCTTCTATATACAAGTAAATTCGCCTGGAGTATTTCCTTTACGTGCTGAATTAAGTTATATAGACGGTGAACAAAATATCCAAAACAATTATTTCACTGTATTTGTTGAGGTAACCGATACTCGGAAAAAAATTGCACTAATAAGTGATGGTCCACATCCCGATTTAGGAGCCATAAAACATGCATTATCGAAAGACGAAAATTTTGAAGTTAATATAGTTTCTGCTCAAGATTTTAATTTGAACGAAGATTATAATTTAATAATTCTTCATTCTATTCCTAGTAATAATGCATCAGCAAATAATTTATTTACTACACTCAAAAACAAGAAAATTCCACTTTGGTTTATCTTAGGAGACAAAACCAGCGCTTTTGCCTTTAATAATTTATCAACTGGGGTACAAATCTTAACCCGTGGTGGTAAAACAGAAGATGTTCGTCCAGCCATACAATCTGCCTTTAGTGGATTTTCGGTGAGCGAAAGCATGCAGCAATTGTGGAAATCTGCTCCTCCATTACAAACCATTCCTGGCGAAATAAAAGCTCAAAATAATGCTCAAATATTAGCCTATAAAAAAGTTGGTAGCATTGAAACGAACCAGCCATTATGGGTATTTACCAACGAAAATGGATTTAAAAACTCTATACTTTTTGGAGAAGGATTATGGAGAATACGTCTTTTTGACTACGAACAAAATGCCAATTTCGATGTATTTGACGAATGGATTCAAAAAACTGTACAACTCTTAGCAGCAAGCGATGATAAAAGTAAGTTTAGAGTGGATGCCAAAAATAAATACGCACAAAATGAGCCCGTATTTATTCGTGCAGAACTTTATAATGATGCGCTGGAATTAATAAACACATCGGATGTACAAATAGAAATTACAGATAGCAGCAATGCCAGTTTAAAGTTCACCTTCAACAAAGTGGATAATTACTATCAATTACAAGCTGGAATCTTAGCTCCAGGTGTATATAAATACAAAGCTAAAACTCAATTTGGAGGAACAAAATACAGTAAACAAGGTAATTTCATTGTGCATAGCGAAGAAATAGAAAATGTACGTTTAAAAGCTGACCACGATTTATTAAATCAAATAAGTGCTCAAACTCAAGGTGCATTCTATTTACCAAATCAAATGCAACAAATAGCTGAGGATATAAAAACAAGTAAAGACATTCATACAAAAAGTCGTACCTTTACTGACTATACTAGCTGGATAGATTGGAAATGGATTTTATTCCTAATAGTTCTTTTATTCAGTTTAGAATGGCTTACTAGAAAATGGTTCGGAACTTATTAAGATAAAACTTTTATTCATGGAAAAAACTGCAATACTAAGTGCTTCAGATATAGAAATTCGTACAGAAAGAATCGCATTTCAAATATTAGAAGATCATTATAAAGAGGAGCATTTGTTCTTAGTTGGCATTTTACCTAATGGTAAAAGCTTTGCAGAAGATTTAAGTCAGTATATCAAAAAAGAAATTCCCAATATTAATTGCACCTTAGTTACAGCTTTAACAAGCAATAAGAACAGTTCAGATGCAAGTGTAGAGTTTAGTATAGACATCAACGATTTCAAAGGCAAATGCGTAATAGTTATTGATGATGTATTAAATTCTGGCAAAACCATGGCAGCTGTACTAAAAGAGGTGTTTAAGATGTCGCCTAAACGTGTAAAAACTGCGGTGATGGTAGAGCGTGCCTATAAAGATTTTCCAATTACTGCAAATTATAAAGGTTTAGAAATAAATACCAATATTAAAGATCATATCGAAGTTCATTTAACAGAACCCAAATCGGCATGGTTAATTTAATTTAAAGCTCCCGTCTAACCTATTAAAATTTAATAATTTAAACCATCTATCACAGCATAGTAAAGGTAAAGGTCTCTTAAGCTTAGATTATTTTTTTACCTTGCGCCCAGTTTTGTTGTA
>DATCKI010000093.1:0-3004 GCA_036562365.1 Bacteroidia bacterium
TGAGTGTAAAGGTACTCCAATCTTAGGTTTAGATGTTTGGGAACATGCTTATTACCTAAATTATCAAAACCGTCGTCCTGACTATATTAACGCATTCTGGAATGTAGTTAATTGGGATGAAGTAGCTAAACGTTACGCTGCAGCACTTTAATTTTAAAAATCAAATTAATACGGGTAAGTTGTGCTCAACTTACCCTTTTTTTAACCTTAAAAATGTACTATGAAAAATTTTAAACTAGTATTTTTTGCTGTTTTAGGCTTGTTTTCTGCAACAGCATTTGCACAATTGAACTTACCTCAACCTAGTCCGCGCGCTACTGTTAAACAGGTAGTTGGTGTGTCTGAAATCACAATCGACTACAGTCGTCCTGCAGTTAAAGGCCGTAAAGTATGGGGTGATTTAGTTCCATATGGAAAAGTATGGAGAACAGGTGCAAATTCTGCGACTTCTCTAAGCCTTAGCACTGATGCTGAGATTGGTGGAAAATTGGTAAAAAAAGGTGATTATGCTTTATTCTCTATTCCTGGTGAAAAAGAATGGACTATTATCATCAATACTAATGAAGGTCAGCCAGGTAGCGTAAACTATAAAGAAAGTTTAGACATTGTTCGTTTCTCTGCAATCCCAACTAAATCTGCTGAATTCAAAGAAAGATTTGAAATCACTATAGATGTAGTTAGCGATAATGAAGCTAAAGTTGTTTTAAAATGGGAAAATCTTCAGGTTTCTTTCCCAATTACATTTAAAACTAAAGATTTAGCAGGAAAAAATATGGATGAGTATATTGCTAAAACTGGTAATCTTTGGTACGATTTAGCAAAAGCTTCATTATATTCAGTTGAGAATGGATTAAATAAAGACAAACAAATGTCTTGGATTGATTTATCTATTTCATTAGAAGATCATTTTTACAACAAAATGATTAAAGCAAAAATCTTAAAAGACCAAGGAAAAGATGCTGATGCTTATACTTGGATGTTAGCAGCAAAAGAGCATGGCGAAAAGAACCCAAGTGGCTTCTACGATGCTTATAAAGCTGAAATAGCAAAAGCGCTTTCTGACTGGGCTGCATTTGCACCTAAAAAGAAAAAGAAATAACTCAATTAATTATTAAGAAAAAGACCAATATTTTATTGGTCTTTTTTGTTTGTACAAATTCTAGAAAAGTTATCTTCGTATCGAAAAAAGTACGTAATCTAACTTAAACCTGTGGTACCACTTATCATTACTTTTGCTGTTTTAGGTTATCTCGCTGTCATATTCGAGGTTCCTCTAAAAATAAACAAAACTATTACCGCCATTTTTACTGGATCTGTTTGTTGGATAATTTATGCGCTATATAATTCTAACGAAGGCCATCATTTAGCAGAATTAGTTATAACTAATTTTGGTGAAATTGCAGGTCTTCTAATTTTCTTATTGGGCGCAATGACCATTGTAGAATTAATTGATCTACATAAAGGCTTTTCTGTTATTGTTCATAGAATACGCACCGATTCGGTAATGAAGTTGCTATGGATTATAGGTATTCTAGCGTTCATACTCTCAGCTATTCTCGATAATTTGGCAACGACCATTATAATGGTTACCATCCTTAATAAATTACTACCTCGAGGTGAAATAAGAATGATTCTTGCTGGTATTGTTGTTATTGCTGCAAATGCCGGAGGCGCATTTAGTCCTATTGGAGATATTACGACTACTCTACTTTGGATAGGTGGACAAGTTTCGGCTGATGGCATTATATCTACTTTATTAATACCTTCAATGTTCAATATGCTTACGCCTCTAATTTTAGCAAGTTATAAAATGAGAGGTGCGGCTAATCTGAGACCACAGATACCTATGGATAAAGCCATAAAGGAAGAAAAAGAAAGAGGTAGCTTGCTAATTTTAATAATGGGAGTTCTTTCATTGTTGTCAGTCCCAGTAATAAAAACGGTAACAGGCTTACCGCCTTTTATTGGTGTTTTATTCGGACTTGCTATTGTTGCTACTGTATCTGAAATAATACATTTCAAGAAATCAAATGAACAAAAGCGAATATATTCTGTTAGCTACGCTTTAACCAAGGTTGATATAAGTGCAATTTTCTATTTTATGGGAATATTGCTTATGGTGTACGTACTTGAAGAAGTCGAAATACTGGCATCTTTAGCTGACTTATTATTAGTGGTTTTAGGAGGTTCTACTGATCTTATGGTAATAATAATAGGATTTATTTCCTCTATCGTAGACAATGGAAGTTTAGTTGCTGCAACTCAAGGAATGTTTAGTATAGCAGATTATCCTATGGATCATAAATTATGGGAATTTTTAGCTTTAACTGCAGGAACAGGTGGTAGCTTGTTGATTATCGGGTCCGCATCTGGTATTGCCGTAATGGAAAAGGAGGGAATTACTTTTATGTGGTACCTTAAGAAGATTATGCCACTGGCTTTAGCTGGGTATTTTTCAGGAATTGCCGTTTATCTTCTTCAGTATTACTTACTCCATTAGAAATCGAATATTTCTTTGTAAGCCTTCATATTTAGTCCTTTTAACAGGACTATTTTTAAATAGTTTTTGAAATACTTCTTGCGTTATTTCTTCCCAATCTGATTTGTTCATGTTTAGCAAATCTTCTTTGGGCTCGAATTCTTTTACTGTATGCGGAGTACTAAATCTATTCCAAGGGCAAACTTGCTGACAGATGTCGCACCCAAACATCCAATTGTCCATTTTTCCTTTGAATTCTGATGGGATAATTTCGTCTTTTAGTTCAATTGTAGCATACGATATACATTTGCTTCCATTAACAATATAAGGAGATTCAATAGCCTCGGTTGGACAAGCATCAATGCATTTAGTACAAGTACCGCAATGATCTTGAACAGGGGCATCTGGAATGGTTTCTAAGTCGCAAATAATTTCGGCTAGGAAGAAAAAACTACCTTTCTTTTTCGATAAAATATTTCCATGTTTCCCCATCCATCCTAAACCAGATTTTACTGCCCAAGTTTT
>DATCKI010000116.1:0-9255 GCA_036562365.1 Bacteroidia bacterium
GGGCGATAGTTAGGATTGCACGCTGATAACGCTGATTAAAGCTTATGACCACTGATGAACTTTTAAATTAAAATATAATAAAAATAGAAGCGTCTCGAAAGGGGCGCTTTTTTTGTAAATTGATAGTTAGGATTGCACGCTGATAACGCTGATTAAAGCTTATGACCACTGATGAATGTTTAATTCATTACACATTAAAAATAGATGCGTCTCGAGAGGGGTATTTTTTTTGTAAATTGATTTTGGGATTGCACGCTGATGACGCTGATTAAAGCTTATGACCACTGATGAATGTTTAATTTAAAAATAGATTAGTACAAATTGAAGTTATTCAAACTATGATTTAAACATAAAAACAGAATAGCAATGAAATAAAAATTGTCGTTCAATAAAAAAAACATATTGAATAATAAAAAGTTTACTATACTGCCTATGAGAAACGAAGACTATAAATATTCTGACATCACATCAAAAGTTATAAAAGCATTCTTTAAAGTATATAATTCATTAGGCTTCGGGTTTCTTGAAAGAGTGTACGAAAATGCTATGTTTATAGAGCTTAATAATATGGGTCTAAATGTAGAAAAACAAAAGAGGCTAACCGTATATTATGAGAATCAACAAATAGGAAACTATTTTGCAGATTTTTTAATAGAAGAAAAGGTTATAATTGAATTAAAGGCAGTGGAAAGGTTAATAGAAGAACATGAGTTACAAATAATAAACTACTTGAGGGCAACGGATTTAGAAGTTGGTTTGATCCTAAATTTTGGTAAAAAACCAGAATTTAAAAGGAAAATCTTCACCAATAAAACATAAAATCTGCGATTATCCATTAAATCTGCGTATTCTGCGTGCAATCTAATAAAAACCTCACTAAAGCAAAACACCTATTGAAAATGCTTGGCATAAAAGCGTGCCGGATGGAAGCGGTACCCCGCAACACCCAAGGTACTTGGGTGTGAGGAGTAAAGCTGACAGCCGGTCTCGGACATAAAATTGGAAATACGCCTTCATCACGCCCAAATGAATCTGAAAGAAAATAAGAATAATTAAGCTCAAATTCACCTAAAAATACTTTGGGAAAGGTTTTCTATTATAGTACATTTGTGCTCATTAGAATTTACGTATCATGAGTTACCGTATAGAAAAAGACACTATGGGCGAGGTACAAGTACCTGCCGATAAATACTGGGGTGCACAAACCGAACGCAGTAGAAATAACTTCAAAATTGGTCCAGAAGCATCTATGCCTAAGGAAATTATCCATGCATTTGGATACTTGAAAAAAGCTGCTGCACATGCTAACTTCGAATTAGGAGTACTTTCTGCAGAAAAACGTGACCTAATCAGCAAAGTTTGTGATGAAATTTTAGAAGGAAAATTAGACGATCAATTCCCTCTTGTTATTTGGCAAACAGGTTCAGGTACACAAAGTAATATGAACGTTAACGAGGTAGTTGCTTACCGTGCACACGTTCTAAATGGAGGTTCTTTAACCGACGAGAAAAAAGTACTACATCCAAATGATGATGTAAACAAAAGTCAATCGTCGAACGACACCTTCCCTACTGCAATGCACATTGCAACATATTTACAAGTTACAAATATTACCTTACCAGGCATCAAGAAACTTAGAGCAACTTTAGACGCAAAAGCTAAAGATTTTGCAAATATTACCAAAACTGGTCGTACGCACTTTATGGACGCTACACCACTTACTCTTGGTCAAGAATTTAGCGGTTATGTTCAACAATTAGATAACGGAATACGTGCTATCGAAAATGCTTTAAGCATGGTTGCTGAATTAGCATTAGGTGGTACAGCTGTAGGAACTGGATTAAATACACCAGCAGGTTACGATGTTTTAGTTGCTCAAAAAATTGCTGAATTTACAGGCGCTCCGTTTGTAACGGCACCAAATAAATTTGAAGCACTTGCTGCGCATGATGCTATGGTTGAAATGAGTGGCGCGCTTAAACGTGTAGCCGTTTCATTAATGAAAATTGCGAACGATATTCGTATGTTAAGCTCTGGTCCACGTTGTGGAATTGGAGAAATTATTATTCCTGATAATGAGCCAGGAAGTTCAATAATGCCAGGTAAAGTAAATCCAACTCAACCAGAAGCATTAACTATGGTAGCTGCTCAGGTAATGGGTAACGACGTAGCGGTTTCTATAGGTGGAGCAACAGGTCATTTCGAATTAAACGTATTTAAGCCTGTTATCGCTGCGAATGTGCTTCAAAGTGCTCGTTTAATTGGTGATGCTTGCGTTTCTTTCAATGATAAATGTGCGGTAGGTATTGAGCCAAATTTACCTATCATTAAACAACATTTAGAAAACTCTTTAATGCTTGTTACAGCTCTTAATCCGCATATAGGTTATGAGAATGCTGCTAAGATTGCTAAAACGGCGCATAAAGAAGGAAAAACGCTTAAACAAACAGCTGTTGAATTAGGTTTATTAACCCCAGAACAATTTGATGAGTGGGTTAGACCAGAAGATATGGTTGGTTCTTTAAAGTAATTATCTAATATCATTACTAAATAAAAGAAAAGAGGCTAAAATTTAGCCTCTTTTTTTGTGGTGTTTTAATCCTTTGCTTCAAAATTAATTAATTATACCACTGATGAAAAGATACAAAATCTTTCAATTTAAATAAAAAAATATTCTGTTTTTTGTTTTTGACAGGGAGTATAAAACTATTTTTTTGAGAGAATAGTTGCTTCTTAAACTTTGCCAAAGTTCAGAACTTTGGCAAAGTTAGGTGCAAAATTTTTGTCTTGTAATTTTTGGTTTAAAAAATTAGTAAACGGAAATTTTTGGAAAAAAAGATTAGCGATAAAAAAAATAGAATACGTTAGAAATTAAATGGGAATTTTTTTTTGTGAGGAATTTAAAATTGAGCTTCTTCTTAAACTTTAACAAAGTTTGAAACTTTGTTAAAGTTAAGAAATCCCCCAGCAAACTTCAAATACCTGTAAATATTTTTATTAAGCTGCCAAAATCTTACTTAACCACCCTTTTTTCCTTGGGTAAAAACACCGTTAATATTCCCAATAAAGGTAAGAAAGCACATAGTCCATATACCCATTCTATACCATGAATATCTGCTAATTTACCTAGAACCGCAGAACCGAGTCCTCCCATACCGAATGCAAATCCAAAGAACAAGCCACTTACCATACCCTCTCTACCGGGCATTAATTCTTGAGCATAAACTAAAATTGCCGAGAATGCGGAAGACAATATTAAACCAATTAGCACCAATAGTAAGATAGTAGTTGTTAGGCCTACATGCGGTAAAATTAAAGCAAAAGGAGCCGTTCCTAAAATACTAAACCAGATTACAGATTTACGACCATATTTATCGCCTAATGGGCCACCCAACAAAGTTCCTAAAGCTGTTGAAGCCATAAATACAAAGAGATAAATCTGCGAATTTTGAGTAGATACTTGGAACTTTTCTATTAAATAGAAAGTTAAGTAACTACTAATTCCAGCCATATAAAAATACTTAGAAAAAATAAGTATCAATAAAACGGTTATTCCTCTGATTATGGTTGGTTTACTATGAATTTCTACTATTTCTTTATTCTTTTTTCGGCCTTGAACTTTTAGGTAATTTTTATACCATTTACCTAATTGAAACATAATGATATATGCAATCAAAGAGATAAATAGAAAATAGACTGCGGCGTATTGTCCACGTGGAACAAGTATCAAAGCCACTAGTAAAGGTCCTATTGCCGAGCCTGTATTTCCGCCCAATTGAAAAAGAGATTGCGCCAGACCTCTTCTTGGACCTGCCGCCGAAAATGCAACCCTACTTGCCTCTGGATGAAAAATAGAGGAGCCTAATCCCACCAAAGAAACCGAGAAAATTATCCATGCAAAATTGCTAGCAAAAGATAAAAGAACTATACCCACAGAAGTGAAAGTTATACCAAAAATAAAGGACCAAGGTTGTGGGTGTTTGTCGGTATAAAATCCAACTGCAGGTTGAAATAAAGAGGCTGTTGCTTGAAATGCGAATGTAATCCAACCAATTTGCGAGAAGGTTAAATTATAATTTTCTTTAAGTATGGGGTACATAGCCGGAATAACCGACTGAAGTAGGTCGTTGCACATATGTGCAGCGCCCATTGCAATTATAACTGGTAAGATAAAGGGTGCCGAAGTTTTTGCCTGTGTACTCATTAAATTACGAAGTAAATCCTATCCAAATTGTAGTTTTTAAGCTGAATATATTATATCCACCTTGTTTGTTACTTACTAAATAAATTTCTAAAAAATCTCCATCAACAGAGAAAACATTGAAGCCCCCCTTCCCGTTAGCAACCAAGAATGCAGAATAATTTCCATCTGCATCTATCCATATTTTTACATTTGAATTTTCAGTTCTATAAATCACAGCTGTAAACTCCCAATCATCCTCTTTCAAACTCCTCGTATCTACACCTTCTTCAAACATATAAACATACATTTCTACATTAGAAAAACTAACTATTTGGAAGTTATAATTGGGGTTTAAATTGCTCGCAAAGGTCGGATTCAAATCTGTATTTCCAAAAGGATTAATAGTAAAATTTAACGTTGGATTTATATCTGACGTGAAAGTTGGATTCAGCGAAGCATTAAATTTTGGGTGTATGTTAGAAGTAAGCTCTGGATTGATATAGGAATTTCGTAACGGATTAATTTGAAAGCTAAATTTTGGATCCCTACTCGGGTCTAAATAGTTTCTGAACTGCGAAAATCCATCGTAATTTGAAATAAAAAACGAGAATAAAAGAGAGATAATAAAGCGAAAATGTATTTTTGCTTTAAAGATGGCAGAATATAAAAGCATACGTAAAAAAATTTTGAGGCGATGGATGTACAAATATCGCTTTAAAATTATTAACGAAAGTACCTTTGAAGAAGTTTATTCTTTTAGGCTTTCTAGAATGAATCTATTTGTGGCATTAGGTATATTGTCGCTAATCTTAATATTCGTGACGACCATGGTTATCGCTTATACCCCTTTACGCGAATATATACCAGGATATGCCGATGTAAGCATACGCAAACAAGCGCTCCAACTCAGTAAACGTACTGATAGTTTAGAGGTTGCTATGCAATCTAAAGATTTACTATTATTTAATATTAAAGCTATAATAGACGGAAAACCAACCGTGAGAACTACGAAGGAGATGCGCGATTCTAGTTTAAATTATTCCAATATAATCGACATAAAAAGTAAAGAAGATAGCATCTTACGTAAAGAACTTTTTGAAGAAAGAAATTACAAATTAGCTCCTAACAGGAATTCTGATAAAGTACTTTATTTTAATCCAATTAGAGGAGTAATCATAGATTCATCTAATATATCTGCTGGCAAATTTGGAATTCGTATTGAAACAAATGAAAACGAATCTGTAAAATCGATGGCAGATGGTATAGTTTTATCTACGGGGTGGACACCCAATACCGATTATTACATAATAATTTTACATCCACAATCGGTGATATCTATATACCAAAACTTATCAAGTGTTATTCCAAAAATTGGTGATGTAGTTAAAGCAGGTGAAGCTATAGCACAATTAAAACCAAACAAAAACGGCCAACGTATATTATATTTTGAGACTTGGAATAGAAATAGTCCGGTCAATCCTACGCATTTAATAGCCTTTTAAATATGGGAATCAAAGCATTTTTTGGTTTACAATACGCAAAATGGAAAGTTAAAAATATTCGAAAAGAAGCCACAAGAGCGCTAGAAAACCAAGAAAAAATCCGAAAGGAACTCATCCAAAAAGCCCAATCTACCCATTTTGGAAAAGATCATCATTTTGAAAAAATTAAAAATTATGATGATTTTAAAAAACACATTCCTATTGGCGATTATGAGGCATTACGACCTTATATGGACAGAGTTGCTAATGGAGAGCATAATGTATTATGGCCAGGACTACCGCTTTATTTTGCAAAAACTTCGGGAACGACAAGTGGAATTAAGTTGATTCCCATAACGAAAGAAAGTGCTCCGTTTCACGTGAAATCGGCAATGGAAGGAACGTTTTGCTATTTAGTTGAATCGAATTCTGCTTCGGTTTTAGATGGAAAATTAATCTTTCTTTCTGGAAGTCCAGTTTTAGAAAAGAAGAACGGCATTTACATTGGTCGACTTTCAGGCATAGTAAATCATTTAGTTCCGAGCTGGTTAAAAGGGAGTCAGGTTCCTAGTTACGAGACGAATATCATTGAAGATTGGGAAGAAAAAGTATCAAAGATTGCAGATGAGACTATACCATTAGACATGCGTTTAATAAGTGGAATACCTGCATGGGTACAGATGTATTTCGAGAAGGTACTTGAAAAAACGCAAAAAAAGACGATTCTAGAGGTTTTTCCTAACTTTAGCATATTTGTATATGGCGGAGTGAATTTTGCGCCGTATAAAGCCAAATTATTTAGTTTAATTGGAAAAGAAATTCCTAGTATTGAAACCTACCCTGCTTCAGAAGGTTTTATAGCATATCAAGATACTCAAACCGAAGAAGGTTTGTTATTATTAACAAATCATGGGATATTCTATGAATTTATTCCAACTAGCGAATATTTTAATGAGAATCCAACTCGTATTTCACTAAAAGACATTGAATTAGGAGTAAATTATGCATTAATTTTAAATACGAATGCAGGATTATGGGGGTATAGTATAGGCGATACGGTAAAATTTGTTTCCAAAAATCCATATAGAATTGTAGTAACAGGCCGAATTAAGCATTATATATCAGCATTTGGGGAACATGTTATTTCGGAAGAAGTTGATGCTGCAATTCAAAAAGCTTGTTCGGAAACGGGAGCGGAGTTATTCGAATATCACGTTGCCCCACAAGTTCAAACGCAAAATGAATTACCTTATCACGAATGGTTTATTGAATTTAGTAAACTACCAGAATCGATGGATAAATTCCGTGATATACTTGATTCTGAAATGTGTAAGAAAAATATTTATTACAAAGACCTTATCGAAGGAAATATCTTACAAAAAGCCGTTATAAGAAACGTTCCACATGGAACATTTATCAATTACATGAAATCCTTAGGGAAATTGGGTGGCCAAAACAAAGTTCCTCGTTTAATGAACGATAGAACAGTTGCTGATAAATTGATGTAAAAAAGAATAATTTAGAACCCTTAAGATTGTTCAGCTTTTTTTATCAAATTAACAGGGTAGCAAACAATTCCAATTTAGCTATATTTTTAGCCATTATCAACTAATTTCAAACGACCATTGTGCAAATGGTAATGCGAATGAAAACGAATGTTCAAATCTTCAAGCCGATGTGTGATATAAACCAAAGAGAGCTTTTTCTCTTTATTAAGTTTGTCTAAAACTCGAAGAACTTTAGTTGCTAATTCGGTATCTAAATTGGCCGTTATTTCATCGCAAATTAAAAGCTCTGGCTCCATCAATAAGGCTCGAATTATCGCTAAACGCTGACGTTGCCCACCACTACATTGCTGAACATTCTTGTACATTATGTCCTCTGCTAAATCAAATTTTTGGAACCAATCTAAAACCTTGGTTTTTCTCTGCCTATTAGAAATAATTCCATTATAATATGCCGGATCTGAAACCGCTTCCCATACTTTTAAATGTGGAGGAAAACTTTCAAAACTATCCTGATGTATATACTGTATTTTGGTAGTTGCTATTTTAAATTCCAAATTATCATTTTCCAATTTTATATAAGTAGCCAAAATTTTTCCCAAGGTCGACTTTCCACTTCCGCTTTCACCCGTTAATAATAGTTTTTCGGACTCTCCTATTTCTAAACTTACTTCAGAAAGCGAAAAACTAGAAGTATTATATGAGAAAGAGAGGTTTTTAATTGAAATAAGGTTATTACCATTTGATAACTTTTCAGTTAGAACATATTTTTTAGGTGAATCTAAATAATTTTGTTCAATTATCTTATTATCAATAATTTTTAAAATAAAATCAGCTTGTTTTAAAATTTCGGCATTATAATGAGTTACCCATATAACACTGCGCATATATTCTGTAATCTCCCTTTTAATTATGTTAAGTAAAAGTAGGGTGTTTTCAGAGTCAAGTCCAGAATTTACTTCATCTAATAAAATCCATTTTTTATTAGAAAGTAAAGCAAGCAAAATGGAAAAGCGTTGTTTTTGTCCACCCGATAAATTGAAAGAATATGCGTTTAATAAATCTGCACTTAAATTTAATTGAGTCAAATAATAATCGAGACGAGACTTTGGAATAGAATTAATGATACAAATTTCATCAATAAAAAATTGAAGTGGTTTAGCCGAATTTAGTCCAGTACTAGCATCTTGGAATACATAAACTAAATCTGAGGATTTCAAATTAATGGAACCTTTAAAAGAAAGATTAGGTTCCAGGCAATTACTAATAGCCTGCAGAAAAAGAGATTTTCCCAGGCCACTTTCACCCATTAATACATAGAGAAAACCCCGGCGAAAAGTATAACTAAACGCAGGGGTTAAAGCTTGATTATTAAAGAAAACTTGTATCTCTCGTACTTCGAGATTCATATATTAAGCTTCAGATTTTTTAGAAGGACGAGGGAAAATAGTAATATTTAACTTACCGAAACCATACTCAGCAGATTCGTCTTTAAGTTCAATATAAGCATCGCTATTGGGCAACATTGTTTCTGTTTTCCAAACATACACGCCCATTTGTTGAGCTGGAGTTCCAAAACGTTTAGAATAGTAATTAATGAAATCAGTGGCTACAGAATCGGCCATAATTTCAGAAGTTAAAAGCAAGTTTAATTCTATAAGACGAACAGAAGTTCCCGCGAAAATATATTTAACATTAATAGAATTATCCTCTCCTAAATTATAATCATAAACCAGATTAAATTTAGATTTTACAACTAAAGCTGAATCATATTCTAATTGTTCAACAACTTCATATTCTTCACCAAGATCAGCGCCACGAATAAGCCCAAGAGTATCTTTTAGGGCGTGTTCGAATATAGATAGATCAGCAGACTTAGGTTGATTTACAAGGGTTTTACTTCCACAAGCAGAAAGTAAAATAAGACTACTAACAAAGATTAAAAAATTTCTCATGGTCTAAATGTACAATTTATCTTCCTAATTTAATTAACAGAACCGAAATATCAGCTGGAGATACACCACTAATACGAGAGGCTTGACCCAGGTTTTCTGGTTTAATTTTACTCAATTTATCTTTAGCTTCA
>DATCKI010000123.1:0-6816 GCA_036562365.1 Bacteroidia bacterium
GTTAAATCTATCATCGTTCCTTTACCACCACGATGTAAATTACTCCTAAATTCTCCTTCTTTACCTTGACGTTTCATGGCCCCCACTACTTTCCCATTTATTACAAAAGCTCGGATATCACTACCTCCTGCTTCTTTAATAAATTCCTGGATAAGTATATTTTCTTTCAATCCACTAAAGGCTTCTATAACCGACTTTGCCGCTTTGTCGGTCTCGGCTAATACCACACCTAAGCCTTGAGTCCCTTCTAAAAGCTTTATAATTAAAGGTGCACCACCAACTTGACGTATAAGTTCGTCTACATCGTCGTCTTTAGGAAATTTAGCAAATAAAGTTTTAGGTAAACCTACACCTTTCCTACTTAAAATCTGCATAGCACGTAACTTATCTCGAGAACGGACTATACTTTGAGAACTATTTGCACAAAAAACATTCTGTACCTCAAATTGGCGTACTACTGCTGTTCCAAAAAAAGTAACAGAGGCCCCAATACGCGGAATGATAGCTTCAAAATCTTCCAGAGGATGTCCATTGTATAATACAACTGGGTTACCTTCTTCTACAACTATACTACATTTAGTATGGTCTATTACATGAACCTCATGTCCATGCTGATGTGCAGCTTCAACTAAACGTGCAGTTGAATAAATTGCTGAACTGCGCGACAAAATGCCGATTTTCATAAAGTAGTGATTATTTCTGTTTTTCTGAAAGATTTATTTTGGAAACATCCACTAGATATTTCCCACGTAAAAATTCGCGTCCTAATAGTATTGGATATTTCATATTACTTCTATCTGTTAAACTAAACTCCACGTCCCTCCATTCTCCAAAAATCCCAACCTTTAACTTTATTACAGGTCTTACTTCTTTTTTTCCTATACTGCTTTTTACTACCTTTTTTTCTATTAATTGGAAATAAAATGATTCTCTGTTATTCTGTTCTTTTTTTCTTTGTAACGGAACTATGCGTACCATTTTCTGCCCATCGCGCTCCACAATTTCCATCTCGCTACAATGTATACTGCAGCCAAATGCACCCGTATCAATCTTGGCTTTTACTTTCACCAATTTCAATTCAGGCAAATCTATTTTCTCTGAACGGCCAATTATGATCTTCGATTTTGGCATAGCTATTTCTTGGCGAAATGTACACCAAGATTTATATATTCAAAAGTATTTATCAATTTTTTATAACTCAATTAAAATAACTTCGCAATTTTTCACATCTTTACACTGTTGTTCACTGCATAAATGAGCTTATTTTTTAGAACATTTTTCTTTCTCATTTTTTTAGTTACCTCTTTTCGCTCATTTACCCAACACCCTTATTACTATGCTATAAATGAGAATCAAGGCCTACCTTCTAACGAAGTGTACGAACTCGTTCAAGATTCCTTCGGGTATATTTGGATTGGGTGCGATGCTGGTTTGTATAGGTACGATGGCTTTGAATTTGTTAACTACAGAAATGCTAACCAAAAAAGTTTTGCTATTTCTACCTTAAAAATCAACTCTAAACAAAACTTATTCTGTAGAAATTTTTCTGGTCAATTATTTAAAGTCAGTGCCGATACTCTTCAACTTATTTATGCTTTTTCTAAACATGGCCCCACTTCTAATAAATATGTCTTAGACTCTAATGACCGTATTTGGTTTGTAGAAGAAAACTTTATTAAATCTATCGATGAAAATGGTCGAGAATTATTTAGCCTTCAAATCCCTCTCGATAAAAATGTATTTTATCTGGCTGATGCATATTTTCATAACAACCTATTCTATATTTCTAGTTTAGATGGACATGTAATTATTTTCGACACCCAAAAACTTAAAATCACTTATATACACAAACCCGAAAACAAAGAACTTAACGAGTTTAAAATGTTTTTTAAGCGAAACGACCAGGTTTACATTTTATCTCGTGGCACAAGTTCTAAGAGTTTTAAAATTTACAGAGCTAACCAAGACAAAGACCCTAAAACACATTATTTAAAAACCCGACTCCCATTTTTACGTATTAATGGATTTGCGGAAACTAAATCTGGAAACCTTTGGTTTTGCACAAGCGAAGGTATTGCTGAATATAATGAAAATGCAGAATATTTCGAAGATTCTAACTATTACTTAAACGGACAAAGTATTTCCTACATATTTACCGATAGGGAAGATATAACCTGGGCTTCATCCTTAAACGAAGGTATTTTTGTTAGCCCTAATATTCATGTAAAATACATTGAAATTAAAGGAAATAAGCTCCCCGCTTCTAATTTTACAGCTGTAAAAGTTATAAATGAAGGCGAATTGTATGCAGGAACCCATTCCGGACACATCTTCTATATCAACTTAAAAACGCAAGATTTCCAACTTTTAAACTCTAAGTTCAAATCTGCTGCTGTACGTCATTTCGACAGTTATAAAGGTGATTTATTCGTTTCACATGGGAATATAAGTAAAATAAGAAATAAGAAAATTATTGAATCTTCACCTATTTTTAATGCTCGATATTTTATTATCCCTAACGACAGTATTTACTTCGTAACTCCAGAAACAAATGGTAAAATATCCATTAAAAATCTAAAATCTGGTAACGAATTCATTAAAGAAAATCCATATTCTGGTGGTCGTTATATTCACTTCGAACCTATATCAAAAACTTTTTATTTCAGCCTTTCAAACGGTTTTTACAAAGTAAAAAATAATAGCTGGGAAGAAATTAAAATCCACAATCAATCTCTATTCCCTAATTGTATTCAAAGTTATAGAGCTTATGTATTTGTGCCCTCATTAGAAAATGGTTTTTATATACTTAAAGACGGAAAATTAGTCCTTTCTGTTAACGAGAAAAATTCTATAATTAAAGAGCCTATCAAACAAATACATATAACCTCTAAATATATTTGGGCAATTAGCAGGAAGTATATTTATAGAATAAATATTCGAAATCAAGAAATTATAAAATTCAATTCACTCATAGGAATTCCACCTCAAGATATAAATGCAGTAGATAGTTATAAAGGACAATTGTACTTTGCAACCAATAGAGGAATAAAGTATATGCCAGAAGATATAAAATGGCATAATACCATTAAACCCCATATCAAAATCCTCAATTATCAAACCAGAGAAGGTACTTTTAAAAAAGCTCCTAAAATAAATTTAAGTTATAGTGATTCTCGTTTAGAAATAAACTTTTCAGCTATTAGTTTAAAGAGTAAAAATACTTATAAAATTGCGTATAGAATTGCAGGATTAGATTCTACTTGGAACTACGTAAATGCAGGTGCAACTAAAATTCACTACCCTTCTATTCCTTCAGGTAATTTCACTTTCGAAATTAAAACTATAGACGATAATCAAATTGAAAGTGACACCGAACGTATTGAAATTTCAGTAGAAACACCTATATGGCTAAGATGGTGGTTTATATTATTAAGCGGAATTTTATTCGGTCTTTTAATATTCTTAATCTTCTATTTTAGAGCTGTTCGTAAAAGTCAAAAATTAGCTATACAGAATAGATTAATCTCTTCAAATTTATTGGCTCTTCGGGCACAAATGAACCCACATTTCTTATTCAACTCTATTAACTCTATTCAAGCATTAATTATAAAATTAGAAGTTCGTAAAGCTAATTTCTACATGACTACCTTTAGTCAACTTCTTCGTAAAATCCTCGAAGCCTCTGACGAAGAAAGCATCATTTTAAGCAAAGAACTCTCTATAATCAAAGGATATTTAGAATTAGAAAAATTAAGATTTGGAGAAGACTTCAACTTCGATATAAGAATGGAAGTAGATGTAGATATTGACGACTACTATATTCCTTCTATGATGTTACAACCTTTTGTAGAAAACTCTTTAAAACACGGTTTATTACATAAACGCGGAGATAAAAAATTAGAGATTTATCTAAGCATGGAAGACGTTTTAGTGGTGAACATTAAAGATAATGGCGTGGGACGTGAAAGATCGGCCATGATTAATACACGCCAACATAATAAACCCAATAGCTTTGCAACTGAAGCCATGAAAAAAAGAATTCAATTACTTAGTGAATATCATAAAATGGAATTCACTATTGATACTATCGATTTATACGAAGATGGAATAGCCCGCGGAACTCATGTAAAAATTAAAATTCCTGATATCCGATTTGGAAACTAAACTCTCTATCCTTAAACCTGAACAATTTTTTTATGAAAGTCCTAATTATAGATGATGAAGCTGCTGCAAGGACAACCTTGGGAAACATGCTATCTGAACTTGCACCCGACTTACAGATAATCGCTTCATGCGCTAATGTTCCAGATGGAGTTATTGCAGCCAATAAATTCAGACCCGACTTGATTTTCCTTGACATAGAAATGCCTGAATATAACGGATTTGAATTCTTCGAATTCTTCCATCAAATAGATTTCCAAGTAATTTTCGTAACCGCATATAACCAATATGCACTTAAAGCTTTCGAAGTTTCAGCTGTTGATTATTTGCTTAAACCTGTTGATGCAAAGAACCTTTTAAATGCTATTAAAAAAGCTCAAATCCGTCAACAATCTAACTCTCTACTTCAAAAATTAGAGCTTTTAAAAGAAACATATAGAAGCGATGAATTCTCTAAAATTGCATTAAATACAGGTGATGGTCTTCAATTTGTTCCGCTAAATGATATTATACTTTTCGAAGCTGATCGCGCATACACACACGTACATATGGCTAATAATAAAACTTTTACCATCAGTAAACCATTGCGAACTTTCGAAGACATGCTTAAAGATAACCCAAATTTCTACAGACCCCATAGATCTTATTTAGCCAATCTTACCCACATCGAAAAATATGCCAAAGGTGAATCTAAGGCTATACTAAAAAACGAACTTAAGATTTATATCTCTAGAGAAAAAAAGGCTGAATTCGAAGCTAAAATCAAATGTTTTAAATGATTATAGGGGGATACTATTAATTATTCAGCCCACAACGTAGATACGTCCAACCCTCTCTTCCTTATTTTTTTCATACTATTCGGAAATTAACTTACCATATTCGGAAAAACCTTAAAGCTCTTGTCCTTAAAACTTTGCACTTTTGAATTCGTACAGGTTTAATACCAACATAGCCAATTAACTAAAAATTGACTAAAATCGTAAGGCCTGCCATTTATATGGCAGTTTTTTTTTATACCTTTAAGCCAAGTATTTACGTATTTCATCCGCCACATGAAACGAAGAGATTTTATCAAAACCCAAGGTTTGATTTGGTCAGCTTTATGGCTTAATCCTTCCTCCTTACTTAAATCTCTCTCCTGCACTAAAAACCTTTTTAAGGGTAAGAAAAAACTAGATCAAAAGCGTCTGGAACGCTTCGAAATTACTATCTGTCTAGAAAGTATTAAAAACTTCGAAAATGCTGCAAACACCGACAAATCCTTCAACTTAACCATAAATCATTATCCTGATAAAAAGGACTCGAAAAATTACCAAACCTATTCGGCAACCTACGTTTTAACCTCTGTAAAAAAGGACGACGAATTTAGTTATACAGCTGATGCAGAATTTGTTTCATATGAATCTTTAAACTACAGATTACCCAAAGATTTCTCTCCAAAGTCTATTAACTTTAACCTAAGAATAGTTGGTCAGAAGAACTATATATACCTTCACGACAAATACAACAAGGTATATGTGTCTACCGTTTACGACCCAAATTTCCGCTAGGCGTTACGAATAGCATCGTTTAAGAATGCTACAAACTCTTTTTCTGCTTTATAAATTTCAACTAATTTCTGTGCAAAATCGGCTGAAAATATGTCTTTCTTTTGAAGTCCAACCGATGCAACAAAATGCTTATGTTTTAAATAAGGTATAATTTTATCCGCCGCGTCTTCGAAACCTTTAGGAGCTTTTTTCAAGCTTTCAATTTCGTCTAAATCGCCAAAAATTTTCTTAAATTTAGGAGTTTGTATGCTTTTGAGAAATGCATCGGGGTTAAAATACATCTCGTTTCTAATTGCCTTCAATGTTTCAGGCTGTGGAGCATATACCCCAGCGCCTGCAAAAGGATTTATAGGATCAAGCTGAAAATAATAACTAGCATATTCACTAGATCGTCCACCTTGACTTATAGAAAATGCAATATGAGTTTTATATGGATCTTTATTCGCACTAAAACGTACATCTCTATTTATTCTAAACACAGCTTTTGAAGCATCCTGCAAAGCAATGCTCGGGTCAAATTCTGCAATGCCCTGAATTACTTCTTTTGTAAAAGCAACAAAATTCTGACGTAAATGCTCGTATCGCTTTCTGTTTAGGTCGAACCAATCTTTATGATTATTTTGTTTGAGTTCGATAAAAAATGGATATATATCTTTGTCTAACATTCTACGAATTTACAAAAATGAAAGCAGTAATTATTGACCAAATTAATGGTCCCATTGAGTATAAAGAAACTCCTACTCCTGAACCAAAAGAAGGTCAAGGAATTTACAAAGTTTTAAACTCAGCTTTAAATCATAGAGACCTATACATTTCGCAAGGCTTGTACGCTAAAATACAACTACCTGTCATTCCTGGTAGCGATGCATGTGTATTAGACAAAATAACAGGTGAAAAATATATTATTAACCCGAATAACAATTGGGGTAACGATGAACGAGCTCAATCACCTGATTACCACATCCTAGGCATGCCCACACAAGGTACTTTAGCCGATTATATATGTATTGACAAATCTAAAATTTTCCCTAAACCAGCCCATCTGAGCGATGCTGAAGCTGCTGCCTTGCCATTAGCCGGTCTTACAGCCTACCGTGCATTATGC
>DATCKI010000296.1:0-5451 GCA_036562365.1 Bacteroidia bacterium
GAAGAATGTTTCATTTGGTGGATTATGGAATTTAGCCCTTTCATTTGCACGAAATAATGACAATTCAAATAAAATATCGCTTAAGAATTTGGTGAATATTAATTCCTTTGATCAAATAGTAGAAAGGGAAGGAAGAGACTATATAAAAGGCTACGATATTAAAGCGTATAACACACTATACACACAAAATCGTTTGATTTCTTCACAATTAAATGGAGAACATACATTTAGCAAAAGAAAAGTCAAGCTTGACTGGGGACTGGGATACTCTAATTTAAATAGAATTACTCCTGATTACAGAACAACATTATATCAACGTGGAGATAGTTCTATGCCTTATATGATTCCTTTTTCGAATTCTGTTCAACCTAATATTGCAGGTAGATTTTTTTCGAATCAAAACGATCATTCGTACAATGCAGCGGCCGATTTAACCATACCTATTAAAATTGGGTCTAGTAGTCATCAGATCAAAACGGGGTCTATGTTACACTTCAAGAAAAGAAATTTTGAAGCTCGTCAATTTGGGTATGCGCGTTATAAGTCGAATTCTAGTAATATTTCTGAGATATCTCAAATGAGTATAGATTCTGTGTTCGATTCTAGAAATATGGGAGAGGAAGGTTTGTTAATAAGAGAGGTTACTAAACTATCTGACACTTATGAATCGGAGCAAAACACCATTGCAGGATACCTTCAATTAGAGAGTTCTTTTTTAAGGAATAAACTAAAGTTTATATATGGAGTTCGGTTTGAATCGTATCGTCAAATTTTAAATACATACGCATTAGCAGACTCAAATCCCATTTCGATAGATACAACGGTTAACGATTTCTTGCCGAGTTTAAATATCATTTATACCCCACATTCCAAAATTAATCTTCGAGTATCTGCTTCACAAACAGTTACAAGACCAGAATCCAGAGAATTAGCACCATTTTCCTTTTACGATTTTGGATTATTTGCTCTCGTGAGTGGTAATGCAAATCTGCAAAGAACCAAGATTAGCAATGCCGATTTTAGATTCGAATATTATCCTAAAACGGGTCAATTAGTATCCGCTTCATTCTTCTACAAATACTTCCAAAATCCTATCGAAAAGATCTTATTTCCTGGTGTGAATGAAGGAAGATTCTTTACCTATATAAATGTTCCCAAGGCATATACATATGGAACGGAATTAGAGTTACGATTGGCTTTATCAAGCTTTATGAAAAATAACAAATCAAGATTTTTAGATGATTTTGCATTAGTTGCCAATGCAGCCTATATGATATCTGAAGTGAATCTAGATGATGTAGTTGGGGTGGAAGAAAAAAGACCCATGCAAGGACAATCAAACATCATATTCAATGGGGGATTTATATATAACGATAGCAAACACCATTTTAGTGTGAGTTTTATGAGTAATTATGTGGGTAGAAGGATTTTTTTAGTTGGTAATGAATTCGACCCAAGTGTATGGGAAAATCCTCGTTGGCTATTAGATCTAACTGTATCTAAAAGTTTCATAAAGAATAAATTAGAGTTGAAGTTATCGATTAAGGATTTACTTGCTCAGCGGTCTTACTTCTATGAAGATATAAATCAAAACAAGAAATTTGATAGAAATTCAGACAATATAAATTTCTCATACAAATACGGTCAACAAGCTAGTTTTAGTGCATCCTATAAGTTTTAATCTTTTCGTAATAAAGCCGTATTATTCAGGTAATAGTGAGTCTATAAATTTGCTTGCAAATAGAAAAAATTATGAAAAAAATTCTTGCATTTGTATTAGGAGTAGTAAGTATAAACGTAGTTTATAGTCAGGCTCCCTTTTTTACTTACACAAATTATATAGGCGCATTTGAACCAGCGCCAGCGCAGCCTTGGACGGATTCCTGGACTAATTTTGATCCACAAAACACGAATTATCCGAGTCCAACGGTTAGTGTAACCTCAAACATTACTTCGAACACAACATGGACCTCAAACAATGTATATTTAATAGACGATCAATTTATATACGTAAGAAATGGAGCTACCTTAACCATAGAGCCTGGAACAATAATAAGAGGAACAGGAAAGGGCACTTTGATTATTGAAAGAGGGTCTAAAATTCATGCACAAGGAACATTAAATAACCCCATTGTGTTTACATCTGCAGCACCTGCGGGAATGCGCGACTACGGCGATTGGGGTGGCGTTGTAATATGTGGTTCAGCTCGTCATAATTTAGTGGCTGGCCCTAATGCTATAGCTGAAGGCGGTATTGGTGATGCAAACGCTGGTGTAGGTGTGCACGGAGGCAATAACGATGAAGATAATTCTGGTGTGTTTAGTTATGTAAGAATAGAATTTCCTGGGATCTCATTAACTGCAAATTCAAATTCAGAAATTAATGGCTTAAGTATGTATTCTGTTGGACGCCAGACAAAAATAGACCATATTCAAGTTTCGTATAGTGGAGATGATTCATTTGAATGGTTTGGAGGAACCGTTGATGCTAAATATTTAGTAGCATATAGAGGATGGGACGATGATTTTGATACAGATAATGGTTATAGAGGACGTGTTCAATTTGCAGTTTCGGTTCGAGATCCAGAAGTTGCTGACCAATCAGGTTCAAATGGATTTGAATCGGACAATGATTCACAAGGAACATTAAATACCCCAGTTACTGCACCTATATTTTCGAACGTAACAATTATTGGTCCCAATTACACGGGCTCAAGTTATACAACGGCTTCAGATTATAAAAGAGCCTTACATATTAGAAGAAACAGTTCTATTTCGGTTTATAATTCCATATTTACAGGTTATCCAGACGCCGGTTTATTATTAGATTCACGACGTACGGTAGCAAATTATTGTAATCAAGATCTGCAGTTCAAAGGGAATATTTTAGCTGGAAATACAGGGGTTGTAAAATTAGCTAGTAATTCGGATACACTATGTGTATTGAGTACTTCCGCTTTAAAAAATGCAATAGATGCAGATAATGATACTTTGGTGAATTCAAATGATGTACAATTAGTAGATGCTTTTAATAATACCTTATCAAACAGAGATTTAAGACCTACAAGTGGTTCTATTGCAAGTACAGGAGCTATATGGGATTTTGTAGATGTATTTTATAGCATAGAAGAAGAAAATACTTCAAAATCGATAAGCATATACCCGAATCCAGCTTCAAATATTATTACGATTAATGTTGAAAATGCCGACAAAATTCAAGTATTAGATATGACAGGTAGATTGGTTTATAATGAGAGAACAGATGTGGGGAATGAATGGATTGTAGATGTTTCGAAATGGTCGGCAGGAGTTTATTTGGTTCGAGTTGAAGTATTAGGCGAAGTATGGACTAGTAAAATCGTAAAGAGATAGAAAAATTCATACTTAGCAAAAATGGGCAGGCAGTTCGTAAGGGCTGTCTGTTTTTGTTTTAATTGCTGTATATTTGCATAAAATTAGAACAAGATGAACATCACAATAGATCAATTAAAAGATCTTAGAAGCCGCCTGGATGCGGTGAGGGGGTCTCTTTGACGTGGATGATTTAAAAATCCGCATTCAAGAGGAAGAAAATATAACCTTGGACCCAGATTTTTGGAATGACCCAAAAAATGCTGAGAAAGTCAGCAAAAGCTTAAATAAAAAGAAAAATACGGTGCAACAATACGAGGCTGTAGAGTCTCTATTGGATGATGCATTTGTTTTATTCGATTTCTTCAAAGAGGGAGATATAGAAGAATCGGAGCTTAATGAAGCATATGATAAGGCTAAAGAAGGGGTTGATAATATGGAATTACAAATCATGTTATCGAAACCTGAAGATGCAATGGATGCAGTAGTGCAAATTACAGCTGGAGCTGGAGGAACTGAAAGTTGCGACTGGGCTTCGATGCTGTTACGTATGTATACCATGTATGCCGAGAAAAATGGCTTTAAAGTAATAGAACAAGATTACCAAGAAGGGGATGTTGCAGGAATAAAAACTGCTACTATTCAAATTAGTGGTCCTAATGCCTATGGATATTTAAAGGGCGAAAATGGAGTGCATCGTTTAGTTCGTATTTCTCCTTTTGATTCAAATGCCAAAAGGCACACATCTTTTGCCTCAGTTTACGTATATCCATTAATTGATGATACTATTGAAATTGAAGTAAAAGATGCGGATATAGAATGGGAAACCTTCCGTTCTGGTGGAGCAGGTGGACAGAACGTAAATAAGGTTGAAACAGCTGTTCGTTTATATCACAAGCCTACTGGTATTGTAATTAAAAACCAAGAAAGTCGCTCACAGCTTCAGAATAAAGAAAACGCAATTCGTTTATTAAAGTCAATGCTTTATGAGGAAGAGATGCGTAAACGAAACGAAGCAAGAGATGCTATTGAAGGAAGTAAGCGTAAGATTGAGTGGGGTTCTCAAATTCGTTCTTATGTATTACATCCATATCAATTAGTAAAAGATATACGTACTGATTATGAAACCAGTGATACCCAAGGGGTATTGAATGGAGAAATAGATGGCTTTTTAAAGGCCTTTTTATTAGAATTTACTATGTAGAGTTTGAAAGTTTTCAGCAAATTCATAAATTGGTTTAAAATCTATTAACTAATGAATTCTGCTGAGAATATTTATGCTTTACTTACGCCCATTGCTATTGTTTTTGTAATAATAGAAGTTGCTATTAATTACTATTACAAGAAGGGTTTAATTCGCTTTCATGAGTTCATAGCAAATTTTGGGACTGCGATTGCCAATCAGACTGTTAATGTTTTGGTGGCTGCAGGTGTATATGTTGTATATGGATATTTGTGGGAGAATTTTAGGATTATAGATAATATACCAATGACTTGGTATAATTTTCTGTTCTTATTATTAGGAGTAGATTTTATATTTTATTGGGTTCATCGTTGGGGACATCATATAAACATAATGTGGGCAGCTCATTCTCCGCATCATTCGGCTGAAGAGATGAATTTTGCGGTAGCATTGCGTGCGAGTGTAACGCAGCGATTATTTTCCTTCTTTTTCTTTTGGCCATTAACGATAATAGGGTTTAATCCGTTTGATATATATGCAATGACGGGATTGCATTTATTTATATCCTTCATGCATCATACCGAGTTAATTCCGAAGTTATGGAGATGGATAGAGTTTATATTTACCACACCATCGCATCATAGAGTGCATCATGGAGTAAATTACAAGTATTTAGATAAGAATTTTGGGGAGTTTTTGATTATATGGGATCGTTTATTTGGAACATTTGAAGAGGAGACAGACAAAGTGGTATATGGAATGTATAGCCATCCTAAATCTTGGAATCCAATAAAGATTAATTTTCACTATTACGTATTATTATGGGAGCAGGCAAAGAAGGCTCCATATTTTTGGGATAAGATAAGAATTTGGTTTATGCCATTGGGTTGGGTTCCGAGAGGGTTGGAGGACAAAGG
>DATCKI010000158.1:0-3463 GCA_036562365.1 Bacteroidia bacterium
GCAGGAGTAACTTCAGTAAACATTAAAGCATGGGGAGCACAAGGTGGAACTAGTTATGCGGGTAGTGTAAATTATGGAGGTTTTGCTGCTGGTGATATTGCAGTTACTCCAGGAGAAACTTTATATGTTTATGTTGGTGAACAACCAACTGGAATAGTTGGAGGATTTAACGGAGGAGGAAATGGCGATAGCGGCGGCAAAGGTGGCGGAGGAGCTTCTGATGTTCGTAAAGGAGGAAATGCCCTAACTGATAGAATTATTGTAGCAGCAGGAGCTGGTGGTGGCGGATATTGGTCTAGCCAGGTAATTTACGGTGGTGTAGGCGGAGGCTTAACCGGTGGCGATGGTTACAGAGGTACCATGGCTGATATGGGCGGACTTGGTGCTACACAAAATGGACCAGGTGCGAATGGAACTTGTATAAACTATAACGTAGTTTCAATGGCTGGATCTTTAGGGATTGGTGGTTCTACTACTGGCCAAAACTGTGGTTGCGAAGGCTACGGTGGTGGCGGTGGGTATTATGGTGGTGCTGCTAGCGGTAATTGTAGAGGTGGAGGAGGTGGCTCTTCTTATATTGCTCAACTTAGCAATGGAGTTACTTATGCAGGTGTACGTGCTGGACATGGTAGAGTTTCTATTAGTTATAATTCTATTCCTAGTTATACCTATACTTGGAGTAGTGGACATTCCTCTAACTTTGAGTCTAATTTAGCTCCAGGAAGTTATTTAGTTACTACTATATCTTCTATGGGATGTACTACTACCACTCAGTTTAATCTTACTCAACCTAGCGAAATTGATGTGAATGCAAGCATAGTTGATGAAAGTGCTCCTAATAATGGAGGTATAGTTATTAATTCCGTTACAGGTGGTATCCCTCCGTATACATATTTATGGAATACAGGAGAAACAAATGCCTCTCTTTTAACTATATCGGCTGGTAATTATACTTTAACCGTTACAGATTCAGCAGGATGTAGTAAGGATTTTAATTATACTGTTAATTCTACAGTTACTGCAGAAAAGTTTGAGTTAGCGAAGTTTAATTTATATCCCAACCCAAGTCTAGATGGATTGTTCAATATTACTTGGAAGCATGCAAGTACGGATTTTGATGTTACTGTAGTTGATGTATTAGGTAAGTCAATACCATTTAAATCTGTGAAATCTGATAATCACATTCAAATTAACTTAAAGCAAGCTGCAAAAGGAATTTACTTTGTAAAGCTTAATGATAAATCGAAAGTGTATACACTTAAGTGTATAGTTAAATAGATAGATTAATTACCAAAACATAAAAGGCTGCATCTTAGTTGGTGCAGCCTTTTTTTATAATTTAAAATTTAAGTTCTGAGTTTAAAGTAAGCCTGGAATTATAGCCTTTCTGTTTTTAGGATAGTCTTCAAACTTATTCAGGTACCATTCATGTGTTGATAAAGCGCGAGGTACCAAATTACAAGCGGTGAAAACAACAAATGCAACACTTGGAACGCACCACATCATAATGGCAAATCCTGTCCACTCTATAATTTCTCCCATTAAGTTTGGACATGAAACGTATTTAAACATTCCACCGTATGGAATTTTATATCCATCACCTGGTTTATCCCTAAGGTTAATTAAAATATTATCAGACTGCCAATTGATAAACATTCCCACAGAAAATACTACTATACCAATAATAAATTGCGGGGTATAGAACCAAGAATTATCATAGTTTGCAAATTGATTTAAATAGGATCCAATTAAGAAACAATTCACCCAATTATGTCCAACTCCTAAAAGAGAGATTAGAACAGGCATACGTTTGCCTTGAGTTTTAGTTCTAAATGGGAAAATAAAACCACGATTGGTATAATGGAATAAAAATAGTCCGATAAAAACCCATTCAACAGGGCTAAAAGTTGCTCCATTACGAAAGGTGTAAAATGCAAAAAAAGCAATAACGATGGCTTCCATAATTACCCAACCTAATTTATTAGGAATAGTTGGACCCCATGCGTTACTAGTAAATTTACCATAAGGGGCTTTGAAGAATTGAAGTATAATAAAAGCAATTACTCCAACACCCATCCAGCAATAACTGTAAAATTCTAAGTTATCTAATGTCATGCTTTGTGTGATTTAAAGAATTCAATAATTCCAGCTACAGTTTCTTCAATGGGTCTATTGGTAAAATTTAATTCGTTAGCTGCTTTAGTTTTTCTAATTTGTTTAGGGCTATTGAGTAAAATGTCAATAGCATCGTGACTCAATAAAGGTTCAGTTCCTACTATTTTAGAATATAATTGAACAAAAGGAACGCCTAAACGCACGAGTGGAACAGGTAATTCAATGCATGTGATTTTCTTCCCAGTTACTTTTGCTACGGTTTGACTTAAATCTTTAATAGTTAAGTAATATCCGCTTAATAAATAGGACTCGCCACTGCGCCCCATTGTTAAAGCGTTAGCCGAAGCTTGAGCTACATCTTTAACATCGACCCAATCATATCCACCTTTAAACAAGAATGGATATTTTCCGTGGTATAGATCCCAAACGGCATGGTTTTGGCGGCTATTGGCATAATCTGGAGCACCAAATACACTGGTAGGATTTAGTATAACTACATCTAAACCCTCTTTAGCAAATTCTTGAGCTATGATTTGTGCATCTCTTTTACTTTTCTCGTAAATAAGTGCAGTATCGTCTGGAATAAAATCGGTTTCTTCGGTTAAGATTTTGTCGCCTTTACCGATATTAAAAACGTGAACCGATGACATATGTACTACACGTTTAATATTTTTCTCTTTGGCGGCTTCTAAAACATTTCGTACACCTTGAGTATTTGCCCCATATACATCTCCTTTTTGGTCGCCACCTACAGATATCATAGCTGCACAATGTATAATATAGTCGCAACCATCTACTAAATTAAGGATATCGTCTTTAGACAACATCGAGCCTTTTACGTATTCAACTTTTTGGTTATTGCTAAAAGGGTTATTTCTATGTATAAGAATTTTAGGAGTTAAGCCTCGAGATAATAATTCTTGCACAATGGAATATCCTATATGTCCACTAGCACCAGTTACAGCAACTTTCATAGTTCTGAAGTTTAATGATGAAGCAAAGATAGTTTTTGTAAAGAATATAACGCTTTTTTATGATTTTAATCGCTAAGCTTTCGGAATGCTCTACCTATATTTGTACTTATATGCAATTTCAAATTCATTCTCCATATAAACCTACCGGCGATCAACCTCAGGCAATCAAGAAAATGGTAGAGGCTATAAAGCGGGGGGAACGTTTTACCACATTACTTGGGGCCACTGGTACGGGTAAAACTTTTAGCGTAGCTAATGTAATAGAACAAATTCAACGTCCTACCTTGGTTTTAAGTCATAACAAAACCTTGGCAGCCCAATTATATGGCGAGTTTAAACAATTCTTCCCTCAAAATGCGGTAGAATATTTTGTT
>DATCKI010000183.1:0-2849 GCA_036562365.1 Bacteroidia bacterium
CTTCCCTATCGATGGTTTTGCTACCTCATCACGAATAAATACTATAATAACCTCTATGATATTTTGTAATCCTTTAGGAGCTGCAACACCCGACTTTTTATAAGCCCCAGCTACCTTAAACATCACTAAAATTAAAACTAACATAGTGATGAATACTCCTAATACCGTTTTTGTAATCGATAAATCTAATGGTTGCACATCGGTAACATGATTATTCTCATCTACAAAGTAAATGTGCTCATGCACCATTGCATACCCATTGTATGCTGGTACAACTTCTAATTCATGACCATTTTGTTCTTCCGCCTCTTCATCGTGATGAGAAACAAATGCTTTTTGATCACCATGGAATTTTGAAGATAAAAAGAAATCTAATCCACGCTCTTTAGAATATAAAATAATAGGTAATGGTAATGAAACATGGGTCTCATTCTCGGTACCTTCACCTAATGTCATAAAGTGAATTTCATGAGCATCTAAAACGTGGTGAAGAATCACATCCTTCGCGTTAAATGCTTCTTTATTAGCTGCTCCACCACTAGCCATAACTGACCCAGTGCATGCAATTAGCGCAATGCAAAACGCTACGAATTTTTGTATTAATCTGAATTTCATTACAATAAACCTAAAATACGGTGTCCTTGAAATTGAGCGCAAAAATATGGCTTTTAGTCCAAAAAAAGAAACCCTTTACTCAATTAAATAAAACAATTTTTTAATAGTCTGAATTTGATACACTTACTTTTTAGGGTTCAGCATTTTTTTAGCATAACTCCATTCTACCAATGTGAATAAAATATATGCCAAAATCATAATCACCGCAGACTCTTTCATATACTCTTTATAAGCCATAAAAATTGTCACAATTAGTATAGCCAAAACCATCAACTTTATCCCTGAAAATGCCATATATGCATTGATAAATTTCTTTGGTTCTTTCTCACTAATCTTCATTAAGTACATATGAGACACTACGTAAACCAAAAACATCATTACGATAATTATACTCCCATACTTGAACGGATGCAATTCTGGCATAAAGGTATTTAACCCAATATCAGCTAATATTAAAACTGATGCCGCCATGCCTAATGTGATTATAAATGAACTTAACTCTTTATTCATGCCGCAAATATACATGCTTAATATTTCTCTAACGGCATCTCTACAGCATTTTACCTAAATTCTGTATAAAAAATCACTAATAACAAAAAAGCGAGCTAGAAATTCTAACTCGCTTCTTTTATGTACCCCAGACGGGACTTGAACCCGTACAACCGTAAGGTCACAGGATTTTAAGTCCTGCGTGTCTACCAATTCCACCACCGGGGCAAAAAAAAGCCTCATCGCAGAGGCCTTAGAGCGGAAGACGGGACTTGAACCCGCGACCCCAACCTTGGCAAGGTTGTGCTCTACCAACTGAGCTACTTCCGCATTTTCCAAAAGAACTTTCTTCCGTTTTGGGAGTGCAAATATATAGCGGGTTTTGATATTTGCAAAATTTTTCAGCAAAAAAAATTCACTTTTTTCATCACTTTTTTTTAATCTCCCTTATACTCAGCACATCCCAAATCTGGCTTGGCATCCAAAATTCTGTTCTTCCCATGTATATCAAATGGTATTCCTTGCGCAAAATTTAAATTCCCAGCATCTATTGCCTCTGATCCACCCTTTAAACTCGGATCATACCCATATGGAGCATAAAATTTGGGATCTATATTCTTTTTTAACTCTACAAATGAACTTGTCTCTGTATTTAACTTCGGATCTACCTTCAATAAACAATTCTCAAATAAATAATCAAACTGTGTGCCACTCACTATATCAAATGCCACTTCTGTCGGATTCGTCCCATATATTATACTATTCTCTACTCGCAAATTCATATCCGCTATATATTCTGAATAACTATTCGTAAAGTATAATCCTGGACTCGGTCTTGTCCCCGATTGATACCCACTTATAGTTGTATGCGTAAATTTATAATCTCCACCTAAAACCAATGCCACCCCATACTGGTAAAAGCTATTTACAAATAAATTGTTCGCTGTTATCTTATAATTTATAGCTAACATAGAACTTGATGTCATATTAAATATGGAAGTGTTTTCAATCAATAAATGGCGCGGACTAGAACCATCCGTCATGTCTAAGCCTCCGGCCTGAACCCCTAATCGTCCATTCTTTATTATTGCGTGCCTTATTACATGCTGATCGCTACCCTCATTCAACCATATCCTATCCCACTGCCCTCCTAAATTAGCATTGGCTGCTCCTAAACGAGTTCCTTCTATTACAACTTTTCTATTTCTCTCTCCCAATACCTTCAGGGTTCCTCCTTTATAAACCCACAAAATAGCTCCATTAAACATGTGCACATGTGTTCCCGGTGTCATGGTAAGAGTAGCTCCCGCATCTACAACTAAATTACCTACTATAACTATTGGTTCTTTATCGTCCCAAACATGGGTCCCTTGTAATATCCTTACAGGATATTTCCGTCCTAAATTGTCTAATAATGTATCATTCGGGAAAAAGTATTTTGCATGATTACCCGGAGCGGCTAGATAAATCTTATCTAATTTATCGGCATATTCTATTATAATATTATCCTCTTCAAATAAGGCACTACTCGAACCCGTTGGATTTATAGTACTCTCTATAAAAACAAAAATACTATCTCCTGCTAATACCTCAACATCTGTAAGCATTGGTCCAGGAAATCCATCTACATTCATTCTAAATCTCGAAGAATTCCCCTTTTCTAAATAAATCTTTCGAATTAATATATCCTTGTTATTGGTATTCTTAACAATTACTCGGGTTGTATAAGAGCCTATTTGGGTAAA
>DATCKI010000301.1:0-7499 GCA_036562365.1 Bacteroidia bacterium
TTTTAGTTGAAGGTGGAGCTGCTACGCATAAAATGTTTTTAGATGCTGGACTTTGGGATGAGATTTTAGAATTTGAAACTCCTGTGAAAATAGGAGATGGCATAAAAAAAGCCCTTGAACCCAAAGATAGCTTGAAAGGGCAATGTGTGTATAGCAATGAGCTAGATCAAGTATTTTCGTATATTAATAAATAGCTTTAGCTATTTCTCTAGTTTGAATACTTTTTCCCATAGTGTAGAAATGGATACTTGGTACATTTTTTTGTATTAATTCTTTACACTGATTTATACTCCATTCGGTACCCACCGCTAAAACATCGTTATCGGTTTTGCATTTAATTAATTCTTTAGTTAAATCTTCAGGTAGATCAACATGGAAGAATTTTGGCATAAATTGAATATGACTTAAGCGAGCAATTGGCTTAATTCCTGGGATAATGGGTACATTAATACCGGCTTCACGACATTTAGCAACAAATTCGAAGAATTTAGCATTATCGAAGAAGAGTTGGGTAACGATATAATCGGCCCCAGCGTCAATTTTTTGTTTAAGGTAGTGAATATCGAGGCTTAAATTTGGGCTTTCGAAGTGTTTTTCTGGATAACCAGCAACCCCAATACAAAAGTCAAGCGGGTCGGCATCGGTAACGTCTTCATCTATGTATTTACCTTGGCCAAGACGTTTAATTTGTTCAACTAATTCTTTTGCATTTTGGTTACCACCTTCGGTAGGCACGAAATGAGTTTCAGTTTTAATAGGGTCTCCACGTAGGGCCAAAACGTTTTGAATACCAAGGAAGCTTAGGTCGATAAGAGCGTTTTCAGTTTCTTCTTTGGTAAAGCCTCCACAAATTAAATGCGGAACAGCATCAATATTGTATTTGTATTTAATTGCCGCACAAATTCCTACAGTACCAGGACGTTTACGCACTGCAACTTTTTCTAAATAACCTTTTTCGCGTTTTTTATAAATGTATTCTTCACGGTGGTAAGTTACATTTATATATGCTGGGTCAAATTCCAGTAAGGGGTCTATCGACTTGTAAATACTCTCAATACTTTTACCTTTTTGTGGTGGTAGTATTTCGAATGAAAATAAAGTTTTGTTGTCTTTAAAACGATCAGTGATTTTCATTATTTACGTACAAATTGATAGAGGTAAGTATGTTGGTTGTCAACTATTTTTAGGTTTAAAGCATTTGAATTGATGCTTGTAATACCGTATTTAATAGTATCAGTTTGAGTATAAGTAATTAAAGAATCTGATTTTTCGTTAAAGGTATATGTACCTAATTGTGCAATCAGAATATTATTGGTATCTATATAGGTTTCAGTGAAGCTTTTATCTTCGAAATAAGAGATAACATAGTTTTTTTTACTTGCTTTAAAAACATCTGTTTGTATATCCGAATCAACTACGTATTTATTAATAATCCAACCACCAATAATGCGTTTTGGATAGCTATCAATTTTATTACAGCTCGTAAAAATTAAGGCAAAGAGTGGCAATAAAATCCAAGTGTTTTTCATAGTTAAAGAGTATTATCGTCAATATAAAGCAAATAAGGACAGTGATCGCTATGTTTAGCTTCAGGTAAAATTAATGCTTTTTTCAATATAGTTTGCAGCGAATTGTCGGCGAAAATATAATCGATTCTCCAGCCTTTATTATTTGCTCTAGCATTTGCTCTATAACTCCACCAGGTATATTGATGTGGTTCTGAATTAAAGAAACGGAAAGTATCGGTAAAACCATCTGCTAAAAAACTATCAACCCAAGCTCTTTCTTCTGGTAAAAATCCGCTTGAATTTTTATTACTTACGGGGTCGTGAATATCAATGGGTTTATGACAAATATTCACATCTCCACAGATAAAAAGAGGTTTAATAGTATTTTTAATTTCAGCAATATATTTTTGAAAGTATTCTAAGAATACCATTTTTACATCTTGTCTAAGGTCTCCAGAACTTCCAGAAGGGAAGTAAGTCGACATGACCGAATAGTTTTGGAAATCAGCTCTTAATACGCGTCCTTCATAATCGAAGATTTCGTGTCCACAACCAATTTCAACATGTAAAGGTTTTTCTTTAGATAGCAGAGCGGTTCCGCTATATCCTTTTTTCTGTGCAGGGAACCAATAGCAATGGTATCCTAATTCTTCGAATTCAGTGGTATTAAATTGGTCTGGATTAGCTTTAATTTCTTGAAAGCATACAATGTCGGCATCTACAGCTTTTAACCATGATACAAGACCTTTAGCCATAGCTGCACGTATACCGTTGATATTATATGTAAGAATTTTCTTTTCCATTAACCAACTAAATTTAGTTCAATATTTAAGTAGTAGAGAAGAATAATAATTCCACCTACTAAAATTCTGTACCAACCGAACCATTTAAAGCCGTATTTAGTAAGGAATTCAATAAAGAATTTTATAGCGAAAATGGCCACGAATAAAGCGATAAGAGAACCAATAATAAGCAGAGTCCAATCGTATTCTACATGCGTAGTTTCAGCATTAAGAATCATTTTTAAAACTTTGTACCCACAAGCTGCAAGCATAGTAGGTACAGCAAGGAAGAAAGAGAATTCTGCAGCCGATTTACGATTTAGTTTTTGTGTAAGTCCGCCCACTATTGTAGCAGCCGAACGAGACACACCAGGAATCATAGCTATTACTTGGAAAAGTCCAATAATAAAACTTTGTTTTATGTTAGGTTCGCTGTCTTCAATAGAATCGTTTTTAGCGAAAATTTTATCAACGAATAGGAGGAAAATTCCACCCAAAAAAAGGTTTATTCCAACTACGATTGGACTTTCAAGAGCTTGTTCTATAAGGTCGTTGAAAAGCAGTCCAAATACACCAGCAGGAATAAATGCCACAAATAATTTAATATAGAATTTAAAGTCCTTAATAAAGCGACGATAGTACATCATACAAACGGAGAGTATAGCTCCGAATTGAATAATTACAACGTAATTTTTAAGGAAATCTGTTGGTTCCATCCCCATTAAAGAGGCCGCAATGAGCATATGACCAGTAGAAGAAATGGGAAGGAATTCGGTAAGACCTTCAACTATAGCCAAAATAATGGCTTCGATAATAGTCACAGTAACAAATTATTTTGATTTTAACATAATACCCACACCTGAAAGGGTATATCCTAAAAGAATTACGATAGGAGCAATAACAATACGGCGATTGCTAAATACTTCTGGATTGAAAACTTCTGGGTTATCAGATTTACCACCCGACATAAGGTAGAACCCGATTACGACTAGTAGAATACCAGCAATTAAAAATGGTACACCTTTTTTAGAAAGAGCGAAACCTCCTGTATTTACTTTTTTTTCTTGATTTTCCATGTTACAATAGATCTACAATTTTTGCTTTAAGGTAACGATTTACAGCGAACCAAGTACTGATTATGCCGATAAAAATACCTAGTGTGGCAACGAAAATAAACAAAATTGCGAGTTTTTCCATAGATATGGCAGGTAAAATTTCTACCATATTTCCATTTAATTGCTTAATAGTTACGAATAGCAGTGCAATAGCAATTATAGAGGAGATTAAGCCAATGAAAAATCCTTGTAATATGAATGGTTTGCGAATATATCCTTTTTTAGCACCAACCATTTGCATGGTTTTAATGATATCTCGTTTAGAGTAAACGGAAAGTCGGAATGTAATATTAACTAAAACGAGCACTATGAATAAGAAAAGTACGCCAGTTCCTATAAGAACTAACATAATTTTATTGATGTTTTTAAGAGCTTCAGATTGAATATTTTTTTGGCGAGAAACCTCGCTAATTTGTTCTCCAAAAGTGTCAATTACTTTAAGTTCGAATAGAGAAAGAGCTTGTTCGTTTATAAAATTAGCATGGAATTTAACTTGAACACTTGGCGGGATAGGGTTATTATCGAGTACAGAGAAGAAATCTTCGCCATTTAAATCAATCATAATTTGTTTAGCTTCATCAGGGGAGATGTAAACTACCGATTTAACTTCAGGGAAACTTTGAATTACAGGGATAATGCTGTCTTGAATAGCAGTTTCTGAAGTGGGATTTAAGAAGATATCGACAGCGAATTTTTCTTTCACATTATCGATAGCATCGTTTACCGAGATAAATAGGGTAGCTATAATACCAGCGGTAAAGAGCACTAAAGATGTAGCGATAATAGTTGCCATAAAGGCGGTAGTGAGACCTTTTCTTCTTCTTTTTTCGATATTTTCTGCCATACTACGAAATTAAAGTATAGATATGGAATAAAAGTAGGGAAGAGTGGGAAGTTTTCAACTATGGAGCGTGTATGAAATGGGGTTTATTCAAAAAAAAACGCCCCAATTGAAATTGAGGCGTTAAAAAGAATTATTAAGACTGAAATTAAGCGTTAACGATATTCATATTATCAAGAACGTCACAAACTTCTTTTACTGCGTTAGCAGAATTTTTAAGAAGTTCCATTTCAGTTTCATTTAATTTAAGTTCGATAACTTTTTCGATACCGTTTTTGCCTAAGATTACAGGAACACCAAGATAGATGTTATTTAATCCGTACTCACCAGTTAACCAAGCACAAACAGGGAAAACGCGACGTTGGTTACGAACGATAGCTTCAACCATTTGAGCTGCAGCAGCACCTGGAGCATACCAAGCAGAAGTACCCATTAAGTTAACTAATTCTCCACCACCTTTTTTAGTACGTTCTATGATAGCATTTAAAGTTTCTTCGTCTAATAATTCAGTAACAGGGATACCAGAAACTGTAGTATAACGAGGAAGTGGAACCATAGTATCACCGTGTCCACCTAAAAGCATAGCTTGAATTTCTTTAGGTGAAACATTAAGAGCATCAGCTAAGAAAGCACGGTAACGAGCAGTATCAAGGATACCAGCCATACCCATAACGCGCTCAGAAGGAACTTTAGCGGTTAGGTATGCACAATAAGTCATAACGTCTAATGGGTTAGAAACCACAATAATTTTAGCGTTAGGGCTATATTTAATAACGTTTTCAGTTACACTTTTAACGATACCTGCATTTGTAGCGATAAGGTCATCGCGGCTCATACCTGGTTTTCTTGGTAAACCAGAAGTAATAACTACAACTTCAGAGTTTGCAGTTGGTTCGTAATTATTTGTATAACCTTTAATGCGAGAATCGTATACATTGATAGGGGCAGTTTGCCACATATCTAATGATTTTCCTTCAGCAATACCTTCTTTGATGTCGATAAGGATTACTTCTTCAGCAAGTTCCTTTTCGGCAATAACGTTAGCGCAAGTAGCACCAACATTTCCTGCACCGATAACTGTAACTTTCATTATTATTTTGATTTAAATTATGTTTACTTATTTACTTTTTGACTTTACATTTTGAGTGAAGACATCGATAAAGAACGCTAAATGTCGTTTAAGGTCTTTACGATGTACAATTTTATCTAAGAAACCTGTTTCTAAAACGAATTCGGCAGTTTGGAACCCTTCTGGTAAATCTCTTTTTATGGTTTCTTTCACAACGCGTGGACCAGCGAACCCGATTAAGGCTTTAGGTTCTGCAATGTTTAAGTCGCCCAACATAGCAAAAGATGCGGTAACACCTCCAGTAGTTGGATTTGTTAGTATAGAGATATAAGGCAATTTAGCATCGGCTAATTGAGTAAGTTTTGCAGAGGTTTTAGCCATTTGCATTAAAGAGAAAGCACCTTCCATCATACGAGCACCACCCGATTTAGAGATGATAATAAATGCTTTTTTATTTTTAATACAAAAATCTATAGCTCTAGCAATTTTCTCGCCCACAACAGAGCCCATACTTCCACCAATAAAGTCGAAATCCATACATGCAATTACTGCATCATGACCATCTATTTTACCTGAAGCGGTTTCAATAGCGTCGTTTAAACCAGTATTTGCAATAACCGTTTTGATACGGTCTTTATATTTCTTGGTATCAGTAAATTCAAGAGGGTCTCCGGAAGTAATTTTCGGGTTTAAAAGTCTATATTTTCCGTCGTCGAATAAGATTGCGAAATACTCTTCAGATCCTATTTTATCGTGGTGTTCGCAACCCGGACAAACCCAATAGTTTTCGGCATGTTCTTCGGTGCGGATAATATTTTTACAAGAAGGACATTTATACCAAAGTCCTTCAGGAGTTTCCTTTTTATCTTCGGTTCCGGTTAGAATTCCTTTACGAATTCTTTTGAACCATGACAATTGTTCTTCTTCTTCTTGCATTTTTACCGGTTCCATTTAGGTTTGATTTAATGATAATGATTAAGCAATAGTAATGCTTTCATCTAAATAAACATCTTGAATTGCATTCAATAATTGAATACCTTCTTTAAGTGGTTTTTGGAAAGCTTTACGTCCACTAATTAAACCATGACCACCTGCACGTTTATTGATTACAGCTGTAGCAACTGCTTCTTGAAGGTCTCCAGCTCCTTTAGAAGCTCCACCAGAGTTAATAAGGCCAATACGACCCATGAAACAGTTTGCAACTTGGTAACGGTTTAAATCGATTGGATGATCAGTAGTTAAATCGGTATAAACGCGTTTGTCGATTTTACCATAACCGCTATCACCCATTTGTACAGCTTTATAACCTCCGTTATTTTCAGCTAATTTTTGTTTAATGATATCGGCTTGGATGGTAACACCTATGTGGTTAGCTTGACCGGTTAAGTCTGCAGAAACATGATAATCTTTATCAGATTTGAATGCGTTATTACGTACATAACACCAAAGTACGGTAGCCATACCTAATTCGTGAGCCATTTCGAATGCTTTTGCAATTTCTACTATTTGACGGCTACTTTCTTCAGACCCGAAATAGATAGTTGCACCAACACCTACAGCTCCCATATTCCAAGCATCGCGGATGGTACCATATAATACTTGGTCAAATTTATTGGGATAGGTTAATAATTCGTTGTGATTAATTTTAACGATGAATGGAATTTTATGAGCGTATTTGCGAGAATTCATCGCTAATGCACCAAAAGTAGAAGCAACAGCGTTACATCCACCTTCAATCGCAAGTTTTACAATATTATCTGGATCGAAATAGTCTGGATTCGCAGCGAAACTAGCTCCGGCACTGTGCTCAATTCCTTGGTCAACAGGTAATATAGAAACATATCCAGTACCTGCTAAACGACCATGGTTGTATATAGCTTCGATACTACGTAATGTTTGATTGTTTCTGTTGCTTAATGAGAAAATTCTATCAGTAAAATCACCACCTGGATGTATGATTTGATCTTTTGTAATTCCTTTACAAACGTGGCTAAGCAATCCTTCTGCTTCAGAACCTAATATTTCTACAGTTTTACTTATTGACATATTTTTCTATGTATGGGTCGCAAATCTACTATTTTATCCTCTTTTAGCCAAACAATATAACGCCTTTCTTTGTCACTTTTTTTAAACAAAAAAAAGCGGCAAGATTTTAAAACCTTGCCGCAAAACACTAAACAAAAC
>DATCKI010000203.1:0-9454 GCA_036562365.1 Bacteroidia bacterium
TCAACTAGAATTTCTAATACTCCGCTTGCCTCAGCACTTACTGTTAAGGTTGCTTTGTCTGAATCAATTTCACAAATTTCTTCGTCTTTGTGTACATACTCACCAGATTTTTTAATCCAGTTAGCAATTTCGACTTCACTGATTGATTCTCCCGGTGATGGAACTACAACATCTAATGCCATGTTTAAAATTTTATGCCCTTAGGCGGTTTATGTTATATGCTTTTATTTCTGAAATATCTTACTTAAAATCTCTTGTTGCTCTTTTGCAGATTTTGCAGGTGAACCAGTAGCCGGACTAGCGCTAGCCTCACGACCTACATATTCTAAATCTAAATCGCGTAAAGCTTTATTCGTAAACTGACCGCGAATATACCACCATGCTCCCATATTCTCTGGCTCCTCTTGTGCCCAAATCCATTTCGTTGCTTTCACATACTTATCTCTAATAGCAGTTACTTGCTCCATTGGGAATGGGTACAATTGCTCTAAGCGAACTATAGCTGTCTTACTATCATTTGTAGCTTCTCTTTGAGCTAATAATTCATAGTATAACTTACCAGAACAGAACACCACTTTCTCTACATTATCAGCACTAATTGTATCGTCTAATACCTCTTTAAATTTACCCGTAGCTAAATCTTCTAATGAAGAAATACATTTAGGATGTCTTAATAACGATTTAGGTGTAAAGATAACTAATGGTTTGCGGAAATTACGTTTTAATTGACGACGTAATACATGGTACATGTTTGCAGGAGTTGTACAGTTTACAACTTGAATATTTAATTCAGCACATAATTGTAAAAAACGCTCTAAACGTGCACTACTATGCTCTGCTCCCATGCCCTCAAAACCGTGTGGTAATAATAATACCAAACCATTTTGAGTTGTCCATTTATCTTCTGCAGCTGTTAAATATTGATCTATGATTATCTGTGCTCCATTCACAAAGTCGCCAAACTGCGCTTCCCATATAGTTAAACCATTTGGTGTACCCAAAGCATATCCATATTCAAAACCCATTACTGCATACTCACTTAAATGAGAATTATAAATCGAGAATTTAGCTTGTGGTTTACCTAAATTGTTTAATGGACAATATTCTTGTTCACTGTCTTCTGCCTTAACTATAGCATGACGGTGTGAGAAGGTGCCTCGAATTGAATCTTGACCTGAAATACGAACTGGATGACCTTCAGTTAATAATGTGGCGTATGCTAATAACTCACCCATTGCCCAATCTAAATTGGTGCCATTCTTAACCATATTCGCCCGGTCATCATAGATTTTTTGAATCTTACGGATATACTTAAGTTCTGGACTTAAACTCGAAATTTTTTCCGCTAAATCTTTCAATTCAGCAAGGTCGAAACTTGCCTCTGGCGACTCTTCAAATTCTTCTTGAGTAGCCTTGTGGAAACCATTCCAAAGATCAGGTAAGAAATTACGGATACTTGCTTTAGTACGCTCTTTAGAACGAGTTAAATGTGCTTCTAATAATTCATTGAATGTATTTTCAGTCTCCGTTGCTTTCGCTGCATCAATTACACCATCTTTAATCAATTTTTGAACATAAATAGTTCTTGGATCTGGGTGTGCATCAATACTTTTATATAACTGAGGTTGTGTAAATCTTGGCTCATCACCTTCATTATGCCCGAATTTACGGTAACATAATAAGTCGATATACACATCTTTATTGAATTGCTGACGATATTCTAAAGCTAATTTCATAGCAAATATCATCGCATCTGTATCATCACCATTTACATGGAATACCGGCGCACCAGTAACTTTAGCAATATCTGTACAATAAATTGAAGAACGTGCTTCGGTATAGTTGGTAGTGAAACCAACTTGGTTATTAATTACGATATGTACGGTACCTCCAGTTTTGTATGCTTCAAGGCTTTGCATTTGTGCAATTTCGTATACAATACCTTGACCGGCAATAGCGGCATCTCCATGGATTACGATTGGACAAACTTTTTTACCATCTCCTCCGAATTCAGCATCGATGCTTGAGCGAGAAATACCTTCAACTAAAGCAGCTACTGTTTCTAAATGTGATGGATTGGGTAATAAACTTAAAGTTATATTTTTGCCTGCTTCGGTAGTAATTGAACGAGTATAACCTAAGTGATATTTAACGTCACCAGCTACGGTATCATCGTCGTATTCATGTCCTTCAAACTCAACAAAAATATCCTCATATGGTTTTTCGAAAATGTTTGCAAGAACGTTCAAACGACCGCGGTGAGCCATACCAACGTAGTATTTCTCAATACCAAGCGCACTACCATTCGAAATTAAAGCATCTAAACCTGGGATTAAAGCTTCGCCACCCTCAAGTGAGAAACGTTTTTGACCCACGAATTTTTTGCCTAGGAATTTCTCAAATAAAACTCCTTGAGATAATTTCTCATACGCACGAAGTTTCTCTTCTTTAGTAATTGGATTACCATTTTTAAGAACATCGATGCGATTTTTTATGAATTCAACCTCTTCTGGAACACGGCAATACATGAATTCAAATCCAATAGTATTGCAATAAATTTGCTCCAAATGGGTAATAATATCTTTTAATTTAGCTCTACCAATGCCTATTTCTTTACCAGCATCAAATTCTTGCTCAAGATCTGCTGCTTGTAAACCAAAATATTCAATAGTAATTGGTGGCCCCCAAGAACGACGCTGACGAACTGGGTTCGTTTTAGTAAATAAATGCCCACGTGTACGGTAGGTATTTATTAGGTTAACCACTCTAAACTCTTTTGGGAATTCTTCACCCGAACCACCAGAACCTGGCTTTTGAGGAAAATACTTTCCTGCAAATTCAATACCCTCGAAGAATTGTTGCCAAGTCTCATCTACTGATTTCGGGTCGCGTAAATACTGCTCGTAAAGCCCTTCAATTGCGACAGGATCGCCATTTCCGGTATATGAAAATTTATCCATGGTATGTTAACCTTCCATTTTTTTTGCAAAATAACGGAAATATTCGTTTAATAAAGAAAAAAATTAAGCTATTTTACCATAGAAAAAAGCTATACGATTTCTCATATAGCTTTTTCAATAATTTTTTTAATCTCTATTATAAAATAGACAGCTCTCTTAATTACAACATCTTTAAATGAGCTATCTCGCTATCTGTCAAGAATCTCCACTTCCCTCTTAATAAGTTTTTCTTCGTCAAACCACCATACATTACTCTATCTAACTTCACAACTTGATATCCAAAATGCTCAAACATTCTTCTTACTATTCTATTTCTGCCACTATGAATTTCAACTCCAATTTTCGCTTTTTCAATTTTTCCTTTCTCTACAACGTACTCAACTACATCAGGTTTGAAAAATCCATCCTCTAACATAATTCCGTTGCGCAATGCATCTATATGTTCCTCTTTTAAGTTCTTATTTAACTCGGCCATATAGATTTTCTTTATACTTTTTCTTGGGTGCATTAATTTATCTGCTAACTCACCATCATTGGTAAATAGCAATAAACCCATAGTATTTCTATCTAAACGCCCAACTGGGAATACGCGCTCTTTACAAGCATCTTTTATCAGATTCATCACCGTTTTACGACCACGATCATCCGACATACTCGTTAAATAATCTTTTGGCTTATTCAATAATAAATAAACCGGCTTCTCCGGACGTATATGCTTACCGTCGAATTGTACATCATCGCCTGGTTGTACTCTATAGCCAAGTTCTGTAACTATGGTTCCATTAACTTTAACTACACCTTGCTCTATAAATACATCTGCCTCACGACGAGAACATATCCCACTATTGGCAATAAATTTATTTAAACGAATTCCGCTCTCAGCTAAAACAGAAGGATTCTTAGTACTCGCAGTTTTGGCCGTAGTTCCGTCAAATTCACGCGATTTTTTCAATGGTCTTCTCTTAAATCCTCCTTTATTCTCTCTCGGTGCAGCAAATTCTGCACCTAAATTGAACTCCTCAGATTTAAGTTTTGAAGATTTAAATTTCGAATATGACTTATTAGCATCAGGTTTAGTCTTAAACCCACGCTCATTATTACTAAATTTTTTCTTTGAAAAAGTACCTTCTTCTTTGCCAAACTCAGTATTGGGTGAATTTAACTTCTTACCCTTGGCAACATTCTTACGATTTTCTGTAAATGTAGAACCCTTTTTAGGGCCACCTTTGCCCAAATTGGGCTTGTCTGAAGCGCTATTTCCACGCTTCCCTTTTGCTCCTCTTGAATCTCCCGACTTTGGAGAGCTATTATTTTTTCTCATATCTTTTATAAAAAGGGGTGCGAAGATAGTGATTTTTTACTCGAATGCAAGTTTATAGCTTCCTAAAAACCAGTTAAATAAATATTAATCTAACCTAATACCCATAAAATCCGTATACTTGTTCTAATTTCCATCTGTAAATTTATGAGGAAGAAAATTATTCAATTGCTTAAAGCAACCTTAGCTTTTTTAGCTACTATCATCCTATTTTTCTTGATCTTCTTGATTGTTCTGACTTGCCTAGACTACAAACCAGAACCTATCGAAAACGTAGAAAACTTCGGGAATAACCCAACTGTTAGCATAGTTAAAGACGAATTTTCGATTCTAACTTGGAATATTGGTTACGCCGGACTTGGCGAAGAAAGCGATTTCTTCTTCGATGGTGGGGTTGGAGTTCGCCAATCTGAAGAAATTACTCAGAAAAACGAAGATGGTATTAGTAACTTCTTAGTCGAAAACGATTCTATCGACTTCTTTATCCTTCAAGAAGTTGATAAAGATTCTAGAAGAACTTATTACAAAGACCAAACCCAGGTATTTAAAGAAAAATTACCTAATAAAACCGCACTTTTTGCTGTAAATTACGATTCTCCTTTCGTGCCTCAACCTATCGGAAATCCTTATGGCAAATGTTATGCAGGTATTATGTCGATGAGTAATTATAGCTCTACCTTAAACCAACGCATTGCACTTACTCCTGATGCATCTTGGCCTATAGGTTTATTTATGTTAGACCGCTGTTTATTAGAATCTAGCTACCCTCTTCCTAACGGAAAAGAGCTCGTTGTCATTAACATGCATTTAAGTGCTTATGACGACGGTACCGTGAAAAAAGAACAAATGGAAAAACTGAAAAGCATAATACTTGAGCAATATGCTAAAGGTAATTACGTAATTGTGGGTGGCGATTGGAACCAATACCCTCCAGGATACACAATTCCGGTAATGAAACAAAAAGATGCCATTGCTCAAATTGCTGTAGATAAAGATTTCCCTGAAGCTGGTTGGAATTGGGGGGTGGATTTATTAACTCCTACAAATCGTAAATTAGAAACCCCATTTGATCCTGAAAAAACTGATCAAATTGTCATAGATTTCTTCCTAACCTCTCCTAATGTCGAAATTACTTCTGTAAAAGGTATTGATTTAAACTTCAAATACAGCGACCACCAACCTGTTATTATGAAGTTTAAATTGAAAGATTTACTTTAAAAAAGTGTTATTTTTTAAACTTTTCTTATGCTTCATACGTTACAGAAAATAAAATTTAAAAATAGCATGTTGCACACCATCATAAGTCTGAGCTTGAGCTTAAGCCTTGCTTCTTGTCAACCCTCTATACAAAGAGTTGAAGCAGCTCCTCCTACCGATACGGTTAAGACTGTAGCAGGTGTCAATACTCTTAAACTTATTGGTAAGTTAGATAGATTCGAAAAGGAAATTGAAAACTTCGAATTAAGCGACAATAACAATGGTTTTACTACTCATGGAACTCTTTTTGTTGGAAGCTCTTCTATACGTCTTTGGAAAAATAGTACTACTCTAGTTCCAAATTCTCCTTCTTTAAATAGAGGATTTGGTGGGGCAACTATTGCCGAATTGAATCATTATTACCCTAGAATGGTTCAGAAATACCACCCCAACAATGTTATTTTTTATTGTGGAGAAAATGATTTAGCTCACAATTTAGCATCTGTCGACAGCGTGTTTTCTGACTTTCAAAAATTTGCAACTCGGCTGAAAAAAGATAATCCTAATGTTAAATTATTTTATTTAAGCATTAAAAACTCTCCAAGCAGAATGGCTTATGCTACTAAATTTGAAGAGATGAATTCCAAAGTGAAAAATTGGGGACAAAATGATAGTAATTTTATTTATATCGATTTTAATACCCCATTAAATAATGTTCATGGACTCCCAGATAGCTCGCTGTTCCGAAAAGATATGTTACACCTAAACGACACTGGATATGCGCGTTGGGAAAAAGCTTTATCACCCTTCCTTAAAAGAATTTAATCCAAGAACTAACATATTAATGTTGTTAAAGTTTTAAAAATAAAAAACTTCAAATAGCTATATGTAGTAACTTGCTTCTGCTAATGAGAAATTTCATCCTTTTCATATTTATTCTTCTGCCGATTCAATTGTTTGCTACAAGGGAAGATAGCCTAGTGGCCAATATTAAGGTGTCTTGTTTTGAAAAATTGAATGAAAACCCTCTGCTTTCAAACCGAAATATTGAAAGTGATGTTCTTTGCGAAAGCGCATGTTTAGTACCTTGTAGCCATGAAGAAAGAGAAAAAGCTTTCTTGAAAAATATTGATGGCTTCCCTCATAATAATGTTAAGTCGGTGCGCGACTATACTCAATATTTCACCTATTATAAAGCTGAAAATACAGAACTTCTTTTTGCTATTGGGAATGAATATTTCCCAGTTATTGAGAAAATTCTAAATGAAAACAATCTTCCTAAAGAGCTAAAATATTTACCAGCAGCCATTTCGGCATTAAATCCATACTATCATGGTGAAAATGGAGGTAAAGGTGTTTGGCAATTATCGTATGCACATGCAACTCGTTATGGTTTAACCATAGATAATTTTGTCGACGAACGTTTAAACTTATTCAAAAGCACTCAAGCAGCTTCTCTTTATCTTAAAGATTTATATGCTGAATATAAGAATTGGCCAACAGCAATTTTAGCCTTTTCGAGCAGCCCAGCTCTTGTTTCTAAAGCAGTTTCTAGAGCAAATAAAAATGATTTTGAGGGGATAGTAGAGCATATGCCATCGAACTATCAAAACAATTATTACATATTTAGAGCTTTACTTTTTGTAGGCGAAAATTGGGATAGAGAAAAAATGCCCTCGGTAACACCATCATTACTTCCACCTACCGATGCAGTTATTACAAATCAAAAATTACATATAGGTCAAGTTTCTGAAGTATTACAAATCCCGGTAGATATTCTTGCAGAATTAAATGCACCTTTAAGAAAGGGAATAATTAACGAAGGAAATACTTTGTATTTACCATTAGGATTTGCTAATAATTTTAGAGTAAAACAACAAGATATTGCAATACATAAAACCAATATATATTTCGAAATGCCTAAGACTTTGGCTCAGGTAAATTTAACACCATTAAATGCTGGTTCGTCAGCAACTATGGGACCTACTGAGCAAAAAACCGTTACCATTAAGAAATATCATGTGGTTAAAAGTGGAGAAAACCTATCTAAAATTGCACAAAAATACCGCACTTCTGTTAATCAGCTAAAATCGTGGAATGGCCTAAGTTCAACTAAAATAAATGTAGGCAAAAAATTAGTTGTGAAGGTGACTAAGAAAGTAGTTGAAATTCCAGCTCAAGAAGATGTTTCGGTACGTCAAAACGTTACTATTGAAGATAATAATGAAGTAGAATTTGGAGAAGGATCTACCAGTCCAGAGCCTAATAATACTCCAGTTATTAAACCTAATCATGCACCCAAACCACCAACACCAACAGCTAGTTATACTTACTATACTGTAAAAAGTGGTGATACACTATACTCTATTGGTAAAAAACACGGTGTTCCATATACTAAAATTAAAGAGTGGAACGGACTTAAATCCGACACCGTTAAAATTGGTCAAAAGCTAAAAATTAAGAAATAAAAAAACGCCTCAAAAATGAGACGTTTTTCATTGAATTATTTAGATATTGGAATTTATCCAATAGTACTAATTAAGTCTTCTTTAGTTAAGATGTGAACATTACCACCTAAATCTTGAACTAATACTGCTGAACAATCTTTATTGATGCATTTACTTACTTCTTCAATAGTTGCAGAAGCTGGTACTATAGGGAAAGAAGGTCCCATAACTTTTTCAACTTTATCTGCTTTAGAAGCACTACCAGAAAGTAAAGTATGTAGTAATGTAGTATCGTTTAATGAACCTACAAAGTCGTTACCATTTTTAACTGGCACCTGACTAATACTGTATTTATTCATTAAAGCAATAGCATCATCTATAGTATCATTGGTAGAAACGCTAATTAATTTTTTGCCAGCATGACGTTTAACAATGTCGCCAGCTTTAGGTTTTTCTTCAGTTAAGAAGCCTCTATCACGCATCCAGTCTTCGTTATACATTTTACCTAAATAACGAGTTCCATGATCGTGAAAAATAACAACTACAACATCACCTTCTTTGAATTTATCTTTCATTTGGATTAAACCAGCAACGGCAGAGCCAGCTGAATTACCCGCAAAAATACCTTCTAAACGAGGTAATAAACGTGTATAAATAGCAGCATCTTTATCTGTTACTTTTTCGAAATGATCAATTAAAGAAAAATCAACATTTGCTGGTAAGAAATCTTCACCAATACCTTCAGTGATGTATGGATAAATTTCATTTTTATCGAAAATACCTGTCTCTTTATATTTCTTAAATACAGAGCCATAAGTATCTATACCGTAAACCTGAATATTAGGATTTTTTTCTTTTAAAAAACGAGCAGTACCACTAATAGTACCTCCAGTACCTACCCCTACAACTAAATGGGTAATTTTTCCATCTGTTTGGTCCCATATTTCCGGACCAGTAGTTTCATAATGAGCTTGAGCATTACTTGGATTATCGTACTGGTTTGGTTTCCAAGCATTCGGAATTTCGTTCACTAAACGTGAAGAAACAGAATAATATGAACGAGGATCTTCAGGATCAACATCGGTAGGACAAACGATAACTTCAGCACCAAAAGCTTTAAGAGCATCTACTTTTTCTTTACTTTGTTTATCGGTAGTAGTAAAGATACATTTATAGCCTTTAATAACTGCAGCCATTGCAAGCCCCATACCTGTATTTCCAGATGTACCTTCAATAATAGTTCCACCTGGCTTTAATAAACCAGCTTTCTCCGCATCTTCAATCATTTTGATTGCCATACGGTCTTTAATACTATTACCAGGATTTGTGGTTTCAACTTTTGCTAAAACAGTCGCTGGTATATCTTTTACGATATTGTTTAGCTTAACCATAGGTGTATTCCCGATGGTTTCCAGAATATTATTATAAATTTTGCCCATTGTGAAAATTGAAATGCAAAGGTAATACTAATGCCTCTTTATCCCAAGATATTTAAGCATATTTTAATCGAAGGATTTAGATGCATTTTGAGA
>DATCKI010000206.1:0-8907 GCA_036562365.1 Bacteroidia bacterium
CCTGCAAAACTTAGTTTATTAAAACTAAGTAATGGCGCTAAATAAAATTCATGACGCTTAGGTATTACTCCCTTATTATGAAATTGAATACCTACCATGCTCTTATTGTAATTATTCCATAAGTACAATGGAGTAACTGAAAAATAATTTTTTGTTAAGCTTGGTAAAGACAATCCAGGAGAAAATCTTACTGGATCGCAAGTCTTACAATTTTTATTAGGCTCTATTTCGTTATTATGGGTTTCCTTTTCCCAAAGCCCTTTATCGTTCACTACAATCTTATCCGCACCTTCATAAGGTTTAATTTTAGCTATACCACTAAATGGTTCTAACCAAACTTCATTTATTAAATCATTACCCTTATAATAACTTACTTTAACAGGTAATGCATGCGGAAATTTATTTTCTACATACATCTCTCCATTTTTAAAACCCGTTTTAAAGTCGGGCTTTTGTGTTTCTTTCATTAATCCATTAAAGAACCAGTTTAAGTCTTTCCCAGTGCTTTCTTCAAAAGCTAAATGCATATCAGCCGGACTAGGATGTTTAAACTCCCATTTCGAATAATAATGTTTCATAGCCTTATCAAAGGTTTCACGTCCTAAATAAGACTCTAAGAATTTAAACATTGCAGCAGTATGCATATAGACTTCTATTCCATAATTGATATAAGAATATTGCTCAGCAGGTAATGAAAGGGATTGATGTTTATTATGACGACTTAAAAACAAATGCACTAAATCTAATCCTGAGTTACCTGATAGGAACTGGTTTATGGTAAACGACAAACCTCTACCTTGAGTTGATTGGGTAGAATCGTTGAAATACGCATTTTCAAAATAACTATTTACACCTTCATCAAGCCAAGGATATATTCTTTCGTTAGAGCCTAATTGTCCGTAGAACCAGTTATGTCCTACTTCGTGTAAAATAGTACGTTCCACCTCCGATTCACCAATAACAGTTACCATTGGGTATTCCATACCACCACCTGCTGAAATGGTTCCATCTACAGCTGTGCAATATGAATACGGATAGTTTCCAATTCTATTCGAATAATAAAGAATTGATTTCTTAATCATTCTAGCTGCATAGGTCCAATATTTCGCATTTTTAGGTGTATACATGGCCAAGCAAACCACTTGTTTACCATTATCCAAAATTGCAGTATCCGATTGTACTATAAAATTTTTATTCGCAAAAAAGGCGAAATCGTGAATATTATCTTGAGTGTATCGAATAGTCTTTTTATTTCCGTAGGAATATACGGTAGGGTTTATTTTATTAATTTTTTGAGTCAAAAAAGTCTTTTCAGATTCTGTTTGCAATTCACCGGTAGCTCCAACTACATAATCAGATCTTAAAGTAATACTTACGTCGAAAGAGCCGTACTCTGAATAAAATTCTCCCTGAGATAAGTAAGGCATAGGATGCCAACCATTAATATCGTACACCGCAGGTTTAGGGTACCATTGAGTAATCATGTAAGCAATAGAACCATCCATATCGGCAGTGTAACCTAAGCGCGAAATGGAACCATCGGGCACTACTACCCTAAATGGAGTGGTTATTTGAATAGATTGACCCGGTTTTAACGGTGTATTTAATTTTAAAACAGCGATTTCTTCAAATTTATCCTTATACTCAACAGAAACAGGGCTTCCATTAACTTTAAAATCCAATTGATCTATATACCCTTCATTTTTAGGGATACGCGTATTATCGTTTTCTAATACTTGTTTTCCAAGTGGAGTTAAACGACTTCTATATGCATTAGGCCATAAATGCATATAAATTTCATTTAATTCATGAGGCGAATTATTGGTATAAGTTAGATCTAAATTGCCTTTAAGAGTTCGAATTTCGTCGAACAATTCAACATCTATTTTATAATCAACTCTTTGTTGAAAGTAATCATTTTGAGCAAAGCTCAGGCCAGTACAAAAAAAAACGGTCACAAGAGTGCGACCGAATCTAAAAATATTACTTTTCATTTTATTTATTTAAGGATTTGGGATAAAGTAGCATCTAAGGCAGGACCACGTAAGTCCATAGCTATAATTCTACCTTCTTTATCTAACAAGAAGCATTTAGGAATACTAGAAACTCCATACAATTTAGCAGCTTCACTTTGCCAGAATTGCAGGTCGCTGATATGTTTCCAAGTTAGATTATCTTGAGCTATGGCATTAGTCCACGAAGTTTTATCTCTATCTAAAGAGACACCTAGAACTGTAAAACCTTTGTCTTTATATTTATTATAAGCTGCAACTACCACAGGGTTTTCCATTCTACAAGGTCGACACCATGATGCCCAGAAATCGATTAAAACATATTTTCCTCTTAAACTAGATAGTTTAAAGATATTCCCTTCTGGATCTGGTAATGCTAATTCTGGGGCTTCGTCGCCTATACTTAATTGGCCCGGTACATTAACTGTAGCAATAAAATTTGCAGCAAATGGGTTTTTAGGATGAACTTTTGCTAAACCATCAGCTACTTTTTTGAAGTAAGCACGGTCTTGCACTTTATCTAAACGTCCTACTGCTTCTAATGCAACTAAAGAAGTTGGATCTTCATCGATAACTTTACGAACATAAGCCTGAAGCTTTTCGTTCTTTTTACCCATAATTTCGTTAAATTGTGGAGCTAATTGATTTTTATCTACATCACTAGCATTATTAAATATAACATTTAACGAATCTCCAGATTTTTGAAGTGCATTAACACGTAGGATTAATTCAGCCAATCGTACCGACTCTTTACTTCCTTTTATGATCGTATTCTCAGTGAAACTATTTCCTTTAACTTGAAGATTAATCTTTTCGGTAGAATCAGTAAGTAAAAATAAACTTTCAACCTTATTATTTTGTTTATCATTAAAGCGAAGTCTATAATAATTCATTTCTTTCGCTTTCTTCATGATAAAGAATTCACCTTTTTTACCTACAAGGGCAGAGTCAATTCTTTCAGCTCCATTTGGAATAACTTTTTCGAAATAGATAGTATTTCCAGCAGCAGCAGGATAATTACCTGTAATAAAGGCATCTTTAGAATCTAAAGATGTAGAGGTACCTGAGCCACATGAAAATAGGCTGAGAGACAATAACAAAAAAGTATTCATTATAGATAGATTTTTCATTTAGGCTTCTAAAATAAGAGAAATTTTGGAATTTATAGTTTACTCTTCCTCATTTAACCTGATTTTAGGAAATTTTGGGTGCTTATAAACTCGAAGAGCTTGATTCAAATGGCGTTCATGATGATTAGCCATTAATTCCAAAGTAGCCGAAAGTGGATAAATTATCGTCTTAAATACGGGAGAACGAAAATATATTTTCTTATGATTGAAATGGTCTGTATCTCTAATTAACTGAGTTAAATTTGCTACATGGGTTTCGAACTCACGTACTATGGTTGACGGATTTAAAGGTTTACCTTCCACAAAAATTTTAGGTGCTACCAAGGGGGTACCAACCGTAGGTTGTACCGATTTTACCACCACTCTACCCCAAAATTCAGGCAAAAAGGGAACATAACTTAAAAGTGGACGTCGATATGTATACGTTAAAACACTCTGTACTTGCGAAAAATACAGAGTATCAGTTAAAATTAAATGCAGTAAACATTGACCTATAGACCAAGAATTTTCGTCTGGTTGCCATAGAATTTGTTCATCAGTTAAATTGAAGAAGTTATCGTGAGCATCTCTACTCACTTGCTCCAATCTATATAGTACTGATGTCAAATATGAGTTTTTCATGCTTCTAATTTTTCGCGTAACATGGCACTTGCTAATTTCGGATCGGCTTTACCACCAGAGAATTTCATCACTTCTCCCATGAATAAACCAATTACTCCTTTTTTACCACCTTTATATTCTACAACTTTATCAGGATATGCGGCTAATGCTTTTTCTACCCATTCATTCAATGCATCGGCATTCGACTCTTGAATTAAGTTTTTAGTTTCTGCAATTCCTAAAGCAGTTGCATTTAAGTCGGCAATCATTTCTGGGAATATATTGCTAACTGCAACCGTATTCGAAACTTTATTCGCTTCTACTAATGCTATAATCTCAACTAAACGGGCTGGACTTAATCCAAACTCTTTAATTTCCAAACCATTTTCGTTCAAATAAGAACGTATTGGTCCCATTAACCAATTCGAAATTGCTTTATAATTATTGGTATACTTACGAGCTTCTTCGAAATAAGCAATAGTATATTTATCTTCTGTAATCCAATATGCATCATATTCTGGAATACCTAATTCTTTAGTGTATTTAACCCATAATTGTTGAGGCAATTCTGGTAAATGGGCTTTAATTTCAGCTACATATTCATCTGTTATGATTAGAGGTGGAAGGTCTGGCTCTGGGAAATAGCGATAATCGTGCGCTTTTTCTTTACTACGCATAGCGAAGGTTTTTCCAGATACGGCATCAAATGTTCTGGTTTCTTGCGAAATAATTTCACCTTTCTCGGCCATTTCGCATTGACGTTGGAACTCGAATTCTAAGGCTCTTTGCACATTACGAATAGAGTTCATATTCTTCACCTCTACTTTAGTACCTAATGTAGTAGATCCTTTTAAACGAATTGACACATTGGCGTCACAACGTAAAGAACCTTCTTCCATATTACCATCGCACACGTCTAAGAAACGTACTAATTTACGTATCTCAGTAAGATAGGCATTAGCTTCTTGTGGGCTGCGCATATCTGGGTGCGAAACGATCTCAACCAATGGCACACCTGCACGATTTAGGTCTATAAGAGTATCGAATGGATCTTGGTCGTGTATACTTTTACCAGCATCTTCTTCCATGTGGATACGTTCTATTCCAATACGTTTTTCGTTGCCATCAGCGTCTTTAATCATTAAATAACCGTCGTGACAAATTGGAGTATCAAATTGAGATATTTGATATCCTTTAGGAAGATCGGCATAGAAATAGTTTTTACGTGCATACATATTGTATTTACGTATAGTACAATTCATAGCCAAGCCAAGGCGTACTGCTAATTCAGGAACTTTTTTATTTACAAGTGGAAGAGAACCCGGTAAACCTAAGGTTACTTCAGAGATATTTCTATTTGGCAATTCGCCATATTCATTTTTATCAGAACTATAGGCTTTAGATTTAGTAAGTAACTGTGCGTGTACTTCTAAACCCACTACCATTTCATATTTATCCGAATAATTCGTGCTCATAAATTTCTATAAATCAGATCCAGCAAACAGGGTTTCAACAAAAGTTTTCTTATTAAAGACTTGTAAGTCTTGAGGTTTTTCACCCAAGCCTATATATTTCACTGGTATTTTGAATCGATCCGAAATACCAATTACCACTCCACCTTTAGCTGTTCCATCCAATTTAGTAATGGCAAGAGCGTTAACTTCGGTAGCGGCAGTAAATTGTTTAGCTTGTTCAAATGCATTTTGTCCGGTGCTACCATCCAAAACCAAAAGAATTTCGTGTGGTGCATCAGGAATAACCTTTTGCATTACATTTTTAACCTTAGTCAGCTCGTTCATAAGGTTAATTTTATTGTGTAAACGACCAGCTGTATCGATAATAACCAGGTCAGCATCTTTAGCTACAGCCGAATTTAGAGTATCGAAAGCTACAGAAGCAGGATCTGCGCCCATACCTTTCTGAACGATTTCGCATTGAGCTCTTTCGCTCCAAATTATTAGCTGATCAACAGCAGCAGCGCGGAAAGTATCAGCAGCTCCAAGAACCACTTTTTTACCACGTTGAGTATAATGCCAAGCTAATTTTCCAATAGTAGTTGTTTTACCTACACCATTAACTCCCACTACCATAATAACGTGCGGTTTATGGCTTGTTGGTAATTCAAAATCTTCGAAATCGTTGGTATTATTTTCAGCTAAAAGTTGAGCAATTTCGTCCTTCAGAATTAGATTAAGTTCTGTTGCATCCACGTATTTATCGCGAGCTACTCTTTCTTCTATGCGTTGAATTATACGCAAAGTAGTATCTACGCCTACATCGCTCGATATAAGAACTGACTCTAATTCATCTAATACATCATCATCAACTTTCGTTTTACCAGCAACTGCTCGTTTTAACTTATCGAACAATCCCTCACGAGTTTTATTCAAACCTTGATCTAAGGTCTCTTTAGACTCTTTTTTTGAAAATAACTTATCGAAAATACCCATGTTATTGCGAAGGTAAGAAAAAAGAAAAAGCCCCGAAAAAAAAATCGGGGCTAAATAATGTATGATAATACCTAGATTATTTCTTGAAAAATTCTGCAGTATGGTCTTTATGAACCACTTCTTCTTTGAATGAATAAGAACCTTTCTCGTTCTTAACCATTTTAATAACGCGGGCAAAATCTTTACCCTCACCTTTTTTAAGCGTCGCTACAACCTTCTTTGCCATGACTTATAATGCTTTAAAAATTATTTAATTTCTTTATGTAGGGTAACTCTCTTAAGTATAGGATTATACTTCTTACGCTCTAAACGCTCAGGCGTATTCTTCTTGTTCTTAGTAGTAATATAACGAGATGTACCTGGCATACCACTAGCCTTGTGTTCTGTACACTCCATAATAACCTGAACTCTATTACCTTTCTTTGCCATTGTCTATATGAAATTGGGGTGCAAATATAACTCTTTATTTTATAATCCAAAAACTTTTTAAAGAAAAACTTTTATTTATTTGCACTTTTTGTTGTTAATAATGTTTCTAAATTTCTATTTATTCATACTATACAAGAACTCTTCATTACTTGTAGTTCCTTGAATTTGATTCTTCAAGAACTCCATAGCCTCTACACTTGTCATATCATTAATGTGATTTCGTAACAAGTAAGTTCTTGATAAGAATTCTTTACTTACTAATAAGTCATCTCTACGAGTCGAACTATTCTGAATATCAATTGCAGGGAATAATCTTCTATTCGCAATTTTACGATCTAACTGAAGCTCCATATTACCTGTACCTTTGAATTCTTCAAAGATCACCTCGTCCATTTTACTTCCAGTATCGGTTAAGGCTGTTGCTAAAATCGTTAATGAACCTCCATCTTCGATTTTACGCGCAGCTCCAAAGAATTTCTTTGGTTTATGTAAGGCATTACTATCTACCCCACCCGATAATACTTTTCCAGATGCTGGACTCACCGTATTATGTGCACGAGCTAAACGAGTTATCGAATCTAATAATATTACTACATCATGTCCACATTCCACTAATCGTTTCGCCTTTTCTAATACTATATTTGCAATACGTACATGGCGTTCTGCTGGCTCATCAAAGGTAGAAGCTATCACTTCTGCATTTACCGAACGAGACATATCTGTTACCTCTTCCGGACGCTCATCAATTAATAATATTATTAAGTATACCTCCGGATGGTTCGCTGCAATTGCATTTGCAATCTCTTTTAATAACATGGTCTTACCTGTCTTAGGTTGCGCTACTATTAGTCCACGCTGACCTTTACCAATTGGAGCAACCAAATCTACTATACGAGTCGATAAGGCTTCTCCTTTATGACCAGTAATTTTTAATTTCTCGTATGGGAATAATGGAGTTAAATAATCGAAAGGCACACGATCTCGAATCTTTGCACTTTCTAATCCATTAATTTCCTTAATCTTAATTAATGGAAAATACTTTTCATTCTCCTTTGGAGGACGAATAGTTCCTACTATAGTATCTCCCGTTCTTAAACCAAATAATTTGATTTGTGACTGAGAAACATATACATCGTCAGGACTACTTAAATAATTATAGTCTGAAGAACGCAAGAACCCATAACCATCTGGCATAATTTCTAATACACCTTCGGTTTCAATAACATCGTTAAATAAATACGGCTCAAAAGTTTCTTTAGCTTGCTGTGGAGCTTGAGTACCATTCGAATTTTGACCGTTATTATTGTTTTGACGGTTATTATTTTGATTCTGCTGTCTATTTTCTTTATTAAAACGATCTTTTTGTTTGAAGTCTTTACGATTTTGTTGCTCGTTCTGACGTTGTTCTTGCTTTTTATCGTCTTTAATCTCCTCGTTTTTAGCTTCAGCAAGCACTTCAGTTGTTACTTCAGAGGAAATTACATCTACGCTTTCATCAGCCGAATCTCCACCTACCTCATCTACATCTTCCACATCCTCAGCACCTTCCGCAGCCATTACAAGTTCAGAAGCAAATTCCTCTGTTTCAACAACTGGAGGGTCAATTTCAATAGGATCATTCGGGAAACTTAGGGCTAAATCGTCTTTAACGATTTTATTTTTCTCAACATTGCTTGTACCTACACGAACTGGTTCAGTAGCAACACGAGCACGCTTTTTACGTGGCTCCTTATTATTATCGGCGCTTTCTGAATTATCTGAGTCTGTTGGCTTGGGAGTAGATTGGTTAGTCTCCATTATCATTTCAATTAATTCATTCTTTTTCTTGAGTTGAAATTTCTTCAAGCCTAGACCAGATGCAATTTCTTTTAGCTCACTCAACAAGCGTTTGTCCAAATCTTCGCGATTAAACATAAAATCTTCTATAAATTATTTGTGTCTTTTTCTGTGCAGAACTGCACTTTGTTAAGATGGGATATCTCTGTAATTGAGAGCAAACATACAAAGATTTTTTATATTCCAAATTTTAAATAACTATATTATAGCTTTTTCTTTTCAACTATGCATAGTTAGTGTAAATTTAGTTTATCATTTTAGTATACTACTTAAATTTATTTATTTCATTCACAAATTGTTAATATTTCAGTCACTAAGCACTCTCCTACCCCCATTAATTATTCGTTTCAATTCCGTACTTTTGACGTAATGAACAAAAGAATAGCTGTTATAGATTGTGGAACGAATACGTTCAATCTTCTTATCGCCGATATCTTACCAGATGGTCCA
>DATCKI010000213.1:0-2671 GCA_036562365.1 Bacteroidia bacterium
CTGAACCAAGTATGATGAGCCCACGCGACCAATCTTTCCCTAGTCTGGCTGATGCTCTTGCTTCGGGAATCCTTTAATTTTTCTAAGTTTATTAGGATTCATTTCCCTATCAATTTCTTTGCCATGCATTATATGCTCAAATAATTCTTTGGATAGAGTAGGGGCCATTAAATAACCTTTACTCCCTAGTCCATTATATACATAAGCATTTAATCCTTCTTTTATTCTGCCTAAATATGGTTTCCTGTCAAAACTACAAGGACGTAATCCAGCATTGTGCGAGATAATCTCATATTCACAATGCAACATTTCTTTCAATTTAGATTCTAAAAATGCTAATTCTTCTTTTTGAGGTTCGGCACTCGTAAACTCTAATAAATAGGTCGAGCCAAATTTAAATACTCCTTCTTCAGCAGTTTTTGCTAAAAATTGTTGTGTTTGGTATATAAATGAAGGATTAAAATCTTTAATCTTTATACGTAAAACATCTCCCTTTAATGGATTTAAATCTAAATGTTGAAGTAGGGGATTGTTTACATATTGCAGGCCTTCGGCATAAATTATATGCTTGAATTTTATATCTCCATATTCAAACCCATCTGAAAGAACTTTTAAGTTTTGATGGATGAAAACTTCGTTCTTAAATTGATGAAAACCCTTACATAATTTCTCCGCTGCATCCATAAACCCTTTGCCATCGGCAACTCCAGTACCGTATATTTGTGCCCCATCAAGTGGAGCATGAATATATGGTGCATCTACGCTTTTAAATGGCTCAGAAATAGATTCTGGATGCTGTTTCTGACGCTTCTCCCAATCTGTTTTATAATGTTGATTGGGGAAAATCTTATATATAGACTGATTTATATAAAATGGGATTCCAGATTCAGCCTGAATTTTTGAATAGAACTTTTCAGCTTCAACTGCAAATTCTAATCCACGCCATCCGGGCATTAAACGTTTGGGGGCGTATGGGTTTAAAAGACCCGCAGCTACACGACTCGAATCGCTATCTTTCTGATTGGTAAATATAAGAACAGGAATTCCAGCCTCTAAAAAACGTATAGCCATGGTCGCACCAGCAACCCCAAATCCAACTATGCCTGCAAAAATATCCACTTGGCAAAGTTAATGTGTAAATCCTAAAATTTAGATAATTCTACCCTAAATTGCCAAAAATTACGTTACTATATGTATCTTCGAGTATGACATTGAAACCTAGAACATATTTCCTCTATTTGTCGGTTTGCACCTTTTTATGTTGCAATGTGTCTGTTGCTTATTCTCAAAAGTCTAATAAGTCAAAGGCTAATAATGAAAAAAAAGAAACGAAAGAGCTGAATGAAGAAAAATTAGCTCTTCAAGAATGGAACGATTATTTTGAAATAAGTAACGAATTGATTCTTGAAAATAAAGTTTCTGGTTTAGCTAAAAGCATAGCTTTTACAAAAAAATACCCGAATAATGCCGCAGGCTATGCAATGCTGGGTGATTTCTACCTGGAAAATAATCAGCTATCTAATTCCCTCGAATCATACAAAAAAGCAATTCAACTCGATAATTCTGAACGTTGGTATTCCCTTAAACTCGCTAAAGCCTATCAATTAGGCTCTATGTATAAGGAAGCTATTTCTATTTACGAGGATTTATTCAAAAAAAATACCGAAGACCCTAGCCCGCTTTTCTACGTATTTCAAATCTATAATTCTCAAAAAAAATACGCTGAAGCAGCTTCAACCCTTGAGAAAATTCGTGGCTCAGTGGGCGATTCCTACGAGATGAGTCTAGATTTGCAACGCATGTACTTTAAAGCAGGTAACTATAAAGCGAGTTTGCATGAACTAGAATTGTTAAAGAAAATGCGTCCTGAAGACCCTGATAACTACGGTAAAGCTGCCGAAATTTATTTGGCCTTAGGTAATAAAGATAAGGCTATGGAAGAATTTAATCAGGTCCTTAAAATTAACCCTAACGACGATCAAATTCATTTCTCTTTAGCTTCTTATTATAGTAATTTAGGACAATGGGAAAAAACAATTCATCACCTAGGAAAAGGTATTGGTAATGCTGGTATCGATATAGATAAAAAGGTAATGATCCTTTTGAGTTTGATGGACGTAAATCAACTTAAAAATGGAATGTATACTGATAGCATCGAAAATATGGTAAATGTTCTTACAGATGTGCACCCAGGAAGCGCTAAAGCTTTTAGTATTAAAGGCGATTTTTATTTAAGTGTTTATAAGTACGATTTAGCCGCTAATGCTTACCTGAAAGTTACTGAACTCGATAAAAATAAATGGGCTGTTTGGTCGCAATTAATGTATGTAAAACGTTTAATGGAAGATTATTCAAACCTCCTAAATATAGCTTCTGAAGTTCAAGATTTATACCCGAATAACCCAGAATCTTATTTGTATAAATCTGTATCTTATAATTTTTTAAATGAATCAAATAAAGCTTTACGTGAGTATGAATCTGGATACGACTTATTATTAGATATTAGTGAATTATCTTCTGCTTTTTGGGTATCTAAAGCAGAAATTGAGATGAGAGCTTCTAAATATCAAATATCCAAATCTTTATTTAATACAGCACTCGATCAAGCCCCTGGTAATGTAGATGCCAAGATTAAATTGGCCTATCTGTTGCTATTTGAGGCTAATGGAAT
>DATCKI010000306.1:0-14623 GCA_036562365.1 Bacteroidia bacterium
AGGAAAAGAAAGGCAAAAAGTATTTAAGTCAGATTGATGTTGTTTCGCCACTGCCGAAACGATGGCAGAGTCGAGTCCGCCACTTAAAAATGCCCCCATAGGAACATCAGAAATTAGACGTTGAGCGACTGATTTATGGATAAGCTCCTTAACATGTTTTTGAGCGTTGACATAGTCGATTGCGCTACTTTTCTCATAATAAGGAAGATTAAAGTATCTATGTTTAGAAATAGTACCTTCTTCAGAAATGTTCAGATAACAACCTGGTTCAAGTTTATGAATATTAGAAAAAGGAGTATAAGGCGAAGGCAGGTAAGATAATCTGAAAAAAAGCGAGATAGATTTAGTATCTAAAACTTTATTAATGGGATAAGCATTAAGAGCTTTAAACTCACTTGCAAAGCAGAAAAAAGAGTTTTGATGGGTGTACCAAAGAGGTTTTTTACCTAATCTATCGCGAGCAATAATACAGGTTTTAGAGTGGTTATTATAAAAAGCGAAAGCCCAGAAGCCGTTTAATTTATTCAGGGAATTAGTTCCTTCATGAATGAGGAGATAAAGAAGTACTTCGGTATCAGAGTTTGTTTTAAATTGAACTTGGTACTTTTGAGACAGGAAAGACTTAAGTTCTTGAAAGTTAAAGATTTCTCCATTAAAGACGAGCATAAATTGTCCAGTTGGATCGAAGAAAGGTTGATTGGCCAGACTAGAAGTATCGATAATAGAGAGACGAGCATGAGCCGCGGCGAACTTATTAAAAAAGTGAGAGCCCGAAGCATCGGGCCCTCTTTTATTTAAAAGTTGTAAAGACTTATGAATGTAAGGTTCATAAGATTGCACAGAATTATCGAAAGAAAAAATGCCGGTAATTCCGCACATAGCTTATAAATGTATCACTTCACCATAAGCTGCAGCGGCAGCTTCCATAATAGCTTCACTCATTGTAGGGTGTGGGTGCATGGCAGAGATAATCTCGTGGCCAGTAGTTTCTAATTTACGTGCAACCACAGCTTCAGCGATCATTTCAGTAACTCCAGCACCAATCATGTGGCAACCTAACCATTCACCGTATTTAGCGTCGAAGATAACCTTAACGAAGCCATCTTTAGCACCAGCTGCGCTAGCTTTACCTGAAGCGCTGAAAGGGAACTTACCAACTTTAATATCGTAACCAGCTTCTTTAGCAGCTTTTTCAGTCATACCAACAGAAGCAACTTCAGGATAGCAATACGTACAAGAAGGCACATTTCCATAATCAACTGGTGTAGGATTTTTGCCAGCGATTTTCTCTACACAAACTATACCTTCGTGCGAGGCAACGTGTGCAAGAGCAGGTCCAGTGGTTACGTCACCAATAGCGTAAATACCTGGGATATTAGTTTGATAGAATTCATTAGTAATGATTCTACCTTTATCTACTTTCACCCCAAGGGTTTCAAGACCAATATTTTCGATATTAGTTTGCACACCAACAGCAGAAAGGACGATGTCGCATTCAATAACTTGGGATTCGCCTTTAGCGTTTTTAATTTTCACTTCACAGCCATTTTTAGTGGTGCTTGCTTGTTCTACAGAGGTACCAGTTAAGACCTCTATACCAGACTTTTTGAAAGATTTTTCTAATTGTTTAGAAACTTCTTCATCTTCAAGCGGAAGGATATTAGGTAAGAATTCGATGATAGTAACTTTAGTTCCTAAAGAATTGTAGAAATAAGCGAATTCGCATCCTATAGCCCCGCTACCCACAACCACTAAAGATTTAGGTTGTTTAGGAAGAGTCATAGCTTCGCGGTATCCAATAATTTTCTTACCATCTTGAGGGATAGCAGGAATATTACGAGAGCGTGCACCGGTAGCAATAATAATATGTTTAGCAGAGATAGTGGATTTTTTACCTTCAGCGTCTGTAACTTCTAGTTTACCAGGAGCTAATAATTTACCGAAGCCAGAGATGACATCGATTTTATTTTTTCGCATCAGGAATTGCACGCCTTTGCTCATACCTTCAGCGACGCCTCTACTGCGTTTAATCACAGCGTCGAAATCGACTTTCACATTATCTACAGAAAGACCATAATCAGACGCATGGTCCATATATTCTTTCACATTTGCACTTTTAAGAAGAGCTTTGGTTGGAATACAGCCCCAATTTAGACATATACCACCTAATGCTTCCTTCTCTACTACAGCTGTTTTTAAACCTAGCTGAGAGGCTCTAATTGCAGCGACATAGCCACCAGGACCACTGCCTAAAACAATAATATCGTACATAGACTACAAATTTATGGCACGAATGTACAAATTCGAATCGATTAATAAAATTGATATATTTGTTCAAAACAAAAAAACTATAATATATGGGAATGATTCAAGAATTTAAAGATTTTGCCATTAGAGGCAATGTGCTAGATTTAGCAGTCGGTGTTATCATAGGTGGTGCATTTGGAGGAATTGTTAATTCATTAGTTAACGATATTATTACTCCTGCAATATTAACACCTGCATTAAAAGCAGCTAATTTGACTAACCTAGCTGACCTAGCAATACCTGGTACAGCAATTAAATATGGTAAATTCCTTTCAGAGGTAATTTCATTTACCATAGTAGCGTTCTCATTATTTATAGTTATCAAATTCGTTAATAAAATCAAGAAAGCTCCAGCTCCAGCTCCAGAAGTTGAACCAGAGCCAAGTTTACAAGAAAAATTATTAATGGAAATTAGAGATTCATTAAAAAAATAATTTAAGCCATGTACAAAAAAAATCCCTCGAAAACTCGAGGGATTTTTTTTGCTTGAAAATTTTCTTCAACGATTATTTTTTGATCAACTTACGAGTGTAAGATTTTTCAGCACTTGTAACTTTTACAGTATAGATACCTGCGCTTAAGTTAGAGATATCCATATTAACTTGAGAATACCCATTGATTAAATTAGAATTTTTAGAAGCTACAACTTTACCAGTTGCATCTATAATTTGAATGCTTGATGAAGCTGAGTTATCTAATTTAATAGAGATATTAACATCATTTGTAGCTGGGTTAGGGAATAAACCTACAACATCAGCAGAAACTTCTTCGTTAGAAGTATTATCAACTTTAGTACCTGTTACTAGGATATTATCGATACTGATTAAATTATCGTCTTCAGAATCGTGAACGAAAGCGATATAAATGGTTTTACCTACGAATTTACCACCATCGAAAGTCCCTACGTTAACAGAGAATGGGCGTAATTTAGCAATTAAACGAGCAACGCTATTTTCACCTGGTTCAACGAAGTTTCCATCTTGACCATGGATAAAAGAGTTTGCAACAGGATTAAAGGTGTAACTTGCAAAGTTTGCAGAGTCGCCACCGTTGAAAGAAACGAATTCAGAAGCACTAAAGATAGTATCTGTAAAATCGTACGGAGAGTTAGTTTCAGTAGAAACCACAACTTTATAACCATCAAGGTATAAAGGAGTTTGGAAAGGAGCTGAATACCAAGACACTACCATATCAGCTGTAGCATACATAGCTGGAAGGATGAAATAGTTAGCAGCTTTACCTGGTACATCGAACCAAGAGTTAGAACCTAATAAACCATCGAATTGGATAGTATCCGAATCAGCGAAAGCTAAAGATCGGAACCAAGTTTCAGGACGTCCACCATAATCAAGTTGAGCGTCTAAGTCGTAGCTATAAGCTAAATCATCGTTATAATTAGCTGGTAAGAATGGATCTGTACCACCAGAGCTACCGAAACGGATTCTGTTTCCTCTTTCAGTAATTAAGATATCGCCTTGGTTAGGGTCAATATCCCAAGTTTCACCGTTTAAGTCATCCCAGAAAAGGGTATCAACCTGTGCATTAGCAGCACCTAAAAAGCCCAATAAGGCTAAAGTTAAGTAAAATTTTTTCATACTCGTGTTAATTAATTTAGACAAATATGAGAAAAAAAGATAAAAAAAGCCTGCACATGAGATGCAGGCTATATTTTTTTAAGAAAAATGTATTTATTTATTTAGAAAGTTCAGCTAATAAAGAAGCTGGTTTTTCTTTATCGTAACCACCATTTGTTAATTTTTCACGAACTTCTTTGAAAGATTTGATAGTGTACTCAACATCTTCAAGAGAGTGAGACGCAGTAGGGATAAGGCGAAGAAGGATCATACCTTTAGGGATAACTGGGTAGATAACCATAGAACAGAAGATACCATAGTTTTCACGAAGGTCAACAACTAAGTTAGACGCTTCATTTTCGCCACCATGCATCATAACAGGTGTAACAACTGAGTTTGTTTTACCGAGGTCGAATCCAGCTTCTCTAAGACCTTTTTGCAGGCTAGAAGCAACTTTCCAAAGTTTATCTTTTTGTTCAGTGCTACGGCTCATAATTTCAAGACGTTTAAGAGCACCGATAACGATAGGCATTGGAAGAGATTTAGCGTAGATTTGCGAACGGGTATTATATTTAAGGTAAGTGATGATATCAGGATCAGCGCCAATCCAAGCACCAGTAGCAGCGAAAGATTTAGCGAAAGTTCCGAAGATAACGTCAACGCCATCAGAAGCACCTTGAGCTTCGCAAGCACCGCCACCACCTTCACCAAGGGTTCCGATACCGTGAGCATCGTCAACCATTAAGCGGAAATTATATTTAGATTTAAGAGCAACGATATCAGCGATACGTCCTTGCTCACCTGTCATACCATATACACCTTCAGTAATAACTAAGATACCACCACCCGACTCTGCTGTTAACTTTTCAGCACGTTGAAGTTGCTTTTCTAAGCTTTCCATATCATTATGAAGGAAAACGAAACGTTTACCAGCGTGTAAACGAACTCCATCGATGATACAAGCGTGACATTCAGCATCGTAAACGATAACGTCATGACGGTTAACAAGAGCATCGATTACAGACATACAGCCTTGATAACCGAAGTTCATTAACATACCAGCAGGTTTCTTAACTAATTTAGCAAGACCTTGTTCTAATTGTTCATGGTAAATAGTCTCACCAGTCATCATACGAGCCCCCATAGGGTAAGCTAAACCGTATTGAGCGGCAGCATCTGCATCTGCTTTTCTAACTTCTGGGTGGTTTCCTAAGCCTAAATAGTCATTTAAACTCCATACTAACACATCTTTACCACGAAATTTCATGCGAGGTCCAATTTCACCTTCTAATTTAGGGAAAGTAAAATAGCCATGAGCTACATTAGCAAGGCGTCCTAATGGACCCATATTTTTTCTGAATTTATCAAAAAGATCTGCCATAAATTTTCTATTAGAATTATTCTATTTTTGCGCAAAATTAATAATAAAACAAAACATAACAATTTTGTGTTATTTTCGTTATCAACAACACAAGGATCATAATTTATGCTAAAATCACGTCTATCATATTCTATTCTACTGCTCTGCTTACTTTTTTTAAGTGCTTGTAGTAATTACCAAAAAATCTTAAAAAGTTCAGATGTAAAGCAGAAATACGAATATGCTAAGAAATATTACGAAGCTAAAAACTACAGTAAAGCTATGCCTCTTTTAGAAGAGGTTATGATATATGTACGTGGACAAAAAGAGGCGGAAGAAGTATATTATATGTATGCCATGTGTTATGCTGGAATGAAAGATTATCAATCTGGTTATTACTACTTTAGCAATTTTATTTCATCTTATCCTCAATCAAAATATTCAGAAGAGGCCGCATATATGACGGGCTATTGTTTAGCGATGGACTCACCACGCGACGAATTAGAGCAAAGCAACACAGTTGGAGCTATTGCCGAGCTACAATCCTTTGTTAACCGTTATCCTTCAAGTCCGAGAGTAGAAAAATGCAATACATTAATAGAAAATTTAAGGGTTAAATTAGAAGATAAAGCCTTTAAAAATGCACTATTATGGTATCATATTGAATATTATAATTCGGCAATTGTGGCGTTTAAGAATTTTTTAAACGATTTCCCGGACACTAGATTAGATGCTGAAGCAAATTATTTTATACTCTTAAGCTCATATAAATACGCAAAAAATAGTATAGAAGAGAAAAAGAAAGAAAGATTTGAAGAAGCAATCAAATATTATTATAACTTTGCAGACCGATTCAAAACTTCTGCCAGAATTAAAGAAGCGGAAAGCATTTATAATTCATGTCAGAAAGAACTGGAAAGACTAAAGTAAAAGCAAGATGAGTAACTTTAAAAAATCACAGGCATCGCCTACTACTATTACCCGCGACACAGCTGCAATACAAGCTCCAACCGGGAACATTTATGAAGTAATTTCTATTCTTTCTAAACGTGCAAATCAAATTAATGTACGTATCAAGGAAGAATTAAATGAGAAACTTGAAGAGTTCTCAGGACATACTGACACTTTAGACGAAGTTTTTGAAAACCGTGAGCAAATAGAAATTTCTCGTTATTATGAGAAATTACCTAAGCCAAGCTTACTTGCTATTCAAGAATGGATGGATGGAGAAATCTCTTTCCGTAGAATTTCTGAGGAAGATTCTTTTAAATAAGCTCTTTTCAACATGATGTTGAAAGGTAAAAAAATACTTATAGGAATTACTGGCAGTATTGCCGCATATAAAGCCGCACATCTTGTGCGGCTTTGTGTTAAGAATGGAGCTGAGGTACGTGTTATTCTTACCCCTAATGCTCAAGGTTTTGTAACGCCACTTACACTTTCTACCCTTTCTAAAAACCCGGTATATTCCGAATTATTTAATGCCGATACTGGCGAATGGGCTAATCATGTTGACCTTGGGCTTTGGGCCGACCTCATGGTAATTGCCCCCTTATCAGCCTCTACCCTAGCCAAAATGGCTACGGCTCAAAGCGATAATCTTTTACTTACTACCTATCTATCTGCTCGTTGCCCAGTTATGGTTGCTCCGGCTATGGATTTAGATATGTACAAACACCCCGAAGTTGTACGCAACCTAGATACCCTTAAAGGCAATGGAAATTTAATTATACCAGCCGAGAAAGGTGAATTAGCAAGCGGACTCGAAGGTGAAGGACGCATGGCTGAGCCTGAGCATATTTTAGATTATATAGTTCAATTTTTCGAAGAAAAGCTTACTTGGAAAGGACGTACATATATAATTACCTCTGGCCCAACTTATGAGCCTATAGACCCTGTACGTTTTATTGGAAATAGATCTTCTGGTAAAATGGGGGTTGCCCTTGCTGAAGTATTAGCTGAAAAAGGAGCTCAAGTAATTTTAGTCTCTGGGCCTTCCAATATAAAAACTTCACATCCTCGCATTCATCGCATAGATGTAGAAACAGGCAAACAGATGTTTGAAGCAGTACAAACTCACTTTAATAAGGTCAATGGGATTATTTGTGCAGCAGCCGTTGCCGATTATACAGTTGAAAATCCAGCTACGCAAAAACTAAAAAAAGAAGAGGGTACTCCAGAAATAAAATTGGTAAAAAATCCTGACATCCTTAAATGGTGCGGAGAAAATAAAACCTTATCGCAAATAGTAATAGGCTTTGCATTGGAAACCAATGATGAAGAACTAAATGCATTAAAAAAACTTGAAAATAAAAAAGCCGATGCTATTGTTTTAAACTCATTGAATAACCCTGGAGCCGGATTTAATGCTGATACCAATAAAATTACTATTTTTGATCGTTCTGGTAAAAAAATTGATTTTGAAACAGAATCAAAAAATAAAATAGCCGAACATATCGTTAATACTCTCGAAAACTGGTTTTATAATGTTTAAAAACATATTTGCATTACTTATTGGTGTTGGACTTAGCCTTTCCACTACATTTGCACAAGAGCTTACAGCTCGAGTAGAAGTAAGTGTTACAGGTTCTGGTGAAATTGCTAACGTCGACAAAAACATTTGGACGGCCTTGCAAACTCAATGCAATACCTTTTTAAATAGTACTAAATGGACCAATGATGTTTTTGAGCAAAACGAAAAAATAGAATGTAATTTCCTTTTCAATCTAAAAAATAAAACTGGAGAAAATAAATACTCTGGAACCTTAACCGTAACAGCACGTAGACCAGTATATGGAACCAGTTATTATACTCCAACTATCAATATATTAGATGAAGATATCAGCATCGAATACCAATTAAATCAAGTGTTCGATTATAGTAGTACATCCTATTTAAATAACTTAAGTTCTATTCTTTCATTCTATGCATATGTAATTATTGGTTTAGATTATGATACCTATAGTCCGCTGGGTGGAAGCCAATATTACCAAAAAGCCTTACAAATTGCGCAATTAGCTCAAACTTCGTCGAGCGAAACAGGTTGGGCACCTCAAAGTAGCAAATTAAGAAACCGCTTTGTTTTAATTGAAGAGTTAAATTCACCTTCATACGAAGCATTTCGTGAATTTATGTACGATTATCACCGCAAAGCATTCGATCAATTTGTTACCGATTTTGATGCCAATAGACCCTTAGCATTTGAAGCATTTAAAAAATTAGAATTTGTGTATACACAAAAATCTTCATCATACTTACTTTATTTAGCATTAAATGCAAAGAGAGATGAGATGTTGAATTTAATTAAAGATGCTCCTAAAAACGAATCGGCCGAACTTATTAAAATTATGAATAAGATCGATGGGGCAAATGCGGCACGTTGGAATAAAGCTGCTGCAGGCAATTAATCTCAATTTTAATAAAATTAAAACATGGTTTATTTCTGTTCACTTAGAATAATAAATACCTTTGTGGTATGGCGAGTTCTAAGACAGGAAAAGCATTAGATTTTAAATTACTTAAACGATTATACCAATTCGTTAAACCATATAAAGCACTAGGTATTGCTGCAATTATACTTACCTTAATTTTAGCTGCAATTTCACCTGTCCGCCCCTATTTGGTTCAACAAACTATAGATAGTACTATCGTAACGGGCGATTATCCTGGACTTATAAAAATGGTTTGCTTAATGATTGGAATCTTGCTAATTGAGGCAATGTTTCAATTCTTTGGAACCTATAGTAGTAACTTATTAGGTCAATTAGTTATTCGTGATATACGCTCAGAATTATTCAAAAAACTAAATACTTTCAAACTTAAATATTACGATAATACTCCCGTTGGTACATTGGTTACCAGAGTTATTAACGATATAGAAACCATAGCCAGTATTTTTTCAGAAGGTTTCTTACAAATTATGGCCGATTTCCTTAAAATTTTCTCCGTAGTTGCAGTCATGTTAATGCAAGATTGGAAATTGACTTTAATCACATTAATTCCTGTACCTATCTTAATTTTTGCTACCAATGTTTTTAAAAATGGTATCAAGAAGAGCTTTACAGAAGTAAGAAATAAAGTGGCTGAATTAAATGCCTTTGTACAAGAACATATAGTTGGAATTAATATCATTCAAATCTTTAATAAAGAAGATCAAGAAATGAAAAAATTCCAAGATATAAACCATCAACATAGAGCTGCACATATTAAAAGCATTTGGTATTTCTCTATCTTTTTCCCTGTTGTAGAGGTTATTACTGCCATAAGTATAGGTTTAGTTGTTTGGTATGGTGCAGGCGATATGCTCGATAAAATTGCCGCAAATCAAGATGCTAGTCCTGGTACTATAATTTCTTTCGTTTTATATATCTATATTTTATATAGACCTATGCGTCAAATTGCAGATAGGTTCAATACACTACAAATGGGTGTTGTTTCTGCAGAGCGTGTATTTGCTATTTTCGATCAGGAGCATACTCTTAAAAACGAAGGCACAAAAGATGCACAAGGCATTAAAGGGAAAATTGACTTTAATAATGTATTTTTTGCATATAATGATGAAGATTATGTTCTAAAAGGAATTAGTTTTCATGCTCAACCAGGCGAAAAAATAGCATTAATTGGTGCAACAGGAAGCGGTAAAACCAGTATTATAAACCTTATTAGTCGTTTCTATGAATACAATTCAGGTGAAATAAAAATTGATGATACTGCTATAGAAGATTATGAATTAGAATCGCTTCGTAAATCGGTATCGGTTGTATTGCAAGATGTATTCCTTTTTTCAGATTCTATTCTTAATAATATTACCTTATTCGACCCAAATATTAGCGAAGAAGAGGTTATAGAAGCATCTAAATTAATTGGAACGCACGAATTCATAATGAAACTTCCTGGTGCATATCACTTCAACGTAAAAGAGCGCGGAGGTTTGTTAAGTGCCGGACAAAAACAATTAATCTCTTTCCTACGTGCATACGTACATAAACCTAAAATTTTAATTTTAGATGAAGCAACAAGTAGCGTAGATACCGAAAGTGAAATTATGATTCAAAAGGCTACAGAAATTATCACAGAAGGCCGAACTAGTATCATAATTGCTCACCGTTTAAGTACTATCCGTCATTCCAACCGAATTTTGGTATTAAATAATGGTGAAATTATAGAAGAGGGCACTCACGACAACTTAATGGCATTGGGCGGACAGTACAAGAAATTAATTGAATTACAATTTGATACAGCCGTACAATAAGTCAATTTATAAAATAAGGGCGTGGTCAAGCGGCAATTTCCCAATTAAACGTACATACCAGCTTTCGCCTTAAACTCCTCCCCCCATCAGCGATGGTGGTGCGGGGTAACGGCTCAATCTGGCACGCAAATTAAAGCGGTGGGCTACGATTTTAAGCTTAAATTTGAGTAATGTGACCTCAAATTATTGGTACCAACACTATATAAAGTAGATACCAAGTTCAAAGTAAAAACAGATATACTATAAAGAAATCGAGTATTAATCTTCATCAAAGTCGTACTCGCTTTTAGAGCCTTTATTATTTCCTCCTATTTTAAACATAAAACTAAATCCGAATTGTATCCCCATAGTAGGGCCATTATCTTTAAAATAGTAGAATTCGCCAGAGTTTGTGTTAGTAATATTAGCGTCGGCCTTTTTAAATTTATATCCGTAATACGAATAACCTAAATACACTCCAATAGCGGTTCTTTTATACTCATTAGTATACAAAAAAGCATTCAAGCCAGCAGAAGCAGTTACTCCATACTTAACATTTACCTTTTTATTAACGTGTAAAGAAGTATCCAGATTATGATTTAGATTAGAGAAAATAGCTCCAGCATAGCCAATTTTAACTTCTGGAGTTAAGACCCAACGGTCGCTACCACCAATAGGAAAATCGTAAGCAAAATGCATACCAGCAGAAGTAAGATGTAATTGTAAATTACGAAGTGCTAATTCGGGATATAAACTTTTAGACATGAACGATTGATAATAATGATAATCGGTAAATGGTCCAAGCCTCATACGTTTATTAGGGAATTCGTAATTGTAGGTAAGTCCAACCGCAAAAATACCTCTAAACGCATTTCGTTGAGCTGAATTACTTAAAAGGTATGGTACTTTAATACCTCCACCTAAACTAAATTTTTCACGTTTCACTTTTGCTATTTGAGCATCAGCAATACTTGAAAAAACAAATAACAATAATCCAACTAAACTCAGACGCGCTTTTATCATAAGGTATTATTTACTTCAAATTTAGTGAAAATTTGTTAAAATGAAATAATTGTTATAAAATTAATAAACAAATAAAAGCATAAAATATTGTTTAATGACGGCCAATTGATTTATTTTGAAGAATGGAAAGGAGATTAGTACTTAGTATATGTATAGCTGTAATAAGTTATTCTCTTAATGCCCAAAACTTTAACAGCTGTAAAGCAGAATTAGAGAAAATTCTACTTTTTCAACAAAAAGCGTGGAATGAGGGTAACATAGAGAAATATATGAGTGCTTATTGGAATAGCGACTCCTTAATTTTTATAGGAAAATCGAAGACATATGGCTATGCCTCTACCCTTTCCAATTATAAGAAATCGTACCCAACACCTGAGAAAATGGGTCGTTTAGAGTTTGACGATTTACAAAGTGAATGCATATTGAACGACCGTGCATATAGTAGTGGAAAATGGATACTTCATTATCCCAATAATGAAAAGATTGAAGGTCGATTTACACTAATTTGGAGAAAGATAAATAACGTTTGGAAAATTATATATGACCATAGCAGCTAACTTTCCTGCAAACTCTCTGCAAAAACTAAAAGAACTAGAGGCCCCAAGTATGTGGGTAAACCTCGACGCTTTAGATTATAATATTGCAGAAGTTACGCGCAAAAGTCCGAACATACAAATACGTATTGCTTCAAAAAGTATCCGTAGTCTTGATGCTATTCAATACATTTTAGAGCATCAGAAAAATAGTATAGGTATCATGTCCTTCTCTCCTGCTGAAGCAGAGTTCCTAATTAAAAATGGGATAAAGGATATATTGATGGGATATCCAACTTTAGAAAAAGACGCTATTAAATCGGCCCAATTAGAAGCTAATAAGCAGGGTGCTAAACTCACTTTTATGGTCGATTTACCAGAACATTTAACTCTGTTAAATGAAATTGCTGAAGATATAAAGACAGAAATATCCATTTGTTTCGATCTAGACATGTCGGTTCAATTCCCGGGCATATATTTTGGGGTATATAGATCATCAATAAAGAGTATAGAAGATTTAAAAGCACGTTTAAAAGTTTTAGATACTTGTAAAAGTTTAAAGGTTTGGGGACTTATGGGTTACGAGGCTCAAGTTGCAGGCTTAGCTGATAAAACACCTGGAAAAACAATATTTAATGGAGTCATTAAACTTTTAAAGAGTGTTTCATTATCAAAAATTGCTGCTCGTCGTAAAGCTATGGCCGATTTATTAAGAAGTTATACTGGAGACGAAATACAAATTAACGGAGGAGGTACCGGAAGCATTCAAACTACTATTCTAGAAGAAGGAATTACAGAAATTACCGTAGGTTCGGGATATTTTCAATCACATATATTCGATAATTTCGAGAATATACAACATCATCCGGCTGCGGGCTTTGCACTACGAATCACCAGAAATCCGGCTCCCAACATATATACTTGCCAAAGTGGTGGGTATATAGCTTCTGGTCCGATTGAATTAAGTAAACAACCCAAATTTTACTACCCTCAAACCGCAAAATTCTTAAAAAACGAAGGCTTTGGGGAGGTACAAACTCCATTTAAATATTTTGAAACTGATTTGAAAATTGGAGATGTAGTTTTACTTCGTCATGCCAAAGCTGGAGAATTATCAGAACACTTTAATAACATACATATTTTCAAAAATGATGCATACTTCGGAACGTGGAAAACGTATAGAGGTAATGGCACATCCTTTCACTAATTTACTATGAAAAACTGGTCAGAAAACGTACAATGGAACCCAAAGGATATTCTATATCCTAGCAGCGAACAAGAGGTTGCGGAAATAGTAAAAGAAGCTATAAAATCGAAACGTAAAATACGTGCAATTGGTTCAGGACATTCTTTTACACCCGTATGTGCTACAGATGATATCACCATAAGTCTTGATAATATGCAAAACATCTCGCGTATAGGAGATTCAAACATTGCATATGCTCAAGGTGGAACCAAATTATATAAATTAGGTGCAGGGTTAGAGAACTTAGGTTTAGCACAAGAAAACTTAGGAGATATCAACAAACAATCGGTAGCTGGGGCTTTATCTACAGGTACACATGGTACAGGAACTCGTTTTGGCTCTATAAGTTCTCAAATAGAAGAAGTAACCTTTGTGAATGGAAAAGGTGAAATTCATACCGTTACTTATGAATCTGATCCAGATCTATTTAGATCATTACAAGTAAGTGTAGGTACATTAGGCATTATTACCGGCTTGAAATTAAGATGTATACCTGCTTATAATCTTCATTTAAAAAAGAAAAAGGAAAAACTTACAGATGTATTAGCAAATTTAGAAAAGCATAATGCCGAAAACCGAAACTTTGAGTTTTATTGGTTGCCACATACTGAATATACTCAAACAAAATATAGTAATACTATTGAGCAAAAGGGAAAAGAAACTTCAGCTGCAGTTGCTTGGTTTAATGAGGTGTTTCTGGAGAATTATATGTTGGAAGTTATTTGTAAAATAGCTAAAGCTATACCATCATTAAATCCAGCAATGTCGAAACTTACCGCTGCTTTTATTGGTAATGAAGAAAAGATAAAAGCTAGTCATGAGGTATTTGCAACAGTACGAAAGGTTAAATTCACCGAAATGGAATATAGTGTACCAATGGAACACTATCAAACGGTAATGCAAGAGCTTTTACGTGCATTCGAAAAGAATAAATACGCCATTAACTTCCCGATTGAAAATCGTTTTGTGATGGAAGATGAGCCTTATTTGAGTACAAGTTACGGCCGAAAATCGGCATATATTGCTTGTCATGCCTATAAAGGAGTGGATAACACAAAATATTTTAGAGATTTAGAAGAAATATTCCAACATTATGGTGGACGACCACATTGGGGAAAAATGCATACATGCGATGCAAATTATTTAAGTAAACAATATGCAAAATGGGATGTGTTCCATAAAATACGCGAGGAACAAGACCCCAATAAAATATTTACCAACCCACATATCGAAAAAATATTTGGGTTATGATGATGGTTTAATGCATTTTAAATTTAATGGGTGTATATGTTATAAAATAATTTAATAATAAATTATTTTATATGTATCACACGATTTAATCGTGCGATA
>DATCKI010000235.1:0-4644 GCA_036562365.1 Bacteroidia bacterium
TCAACCGCATTTTCTTTACCTGGTTCTTTATATTTCCAATGGGCAGCATATCCACGTTCTGAGATTTCGTCCATTCTTTCGGTACGAATTTGCACTTCGACCCATTTACCAGACGGACTCATAACTGTGATATGTAGCGACTCGTAACCATTGCTTCGTGGAAACGAAATCCAGTCTCTCAGTCTATCTGGCTTTGGTTTATATAAATCGGTAACGATAGAATAAACTCTCCAACAATCTACTTTTTCGAGTTCAGGTTTAGAATCAATGATGATACGAATGGCAAATATGTCATATATTTCATCAAAAGGAACACCTTTTTTTACAATCTTATTATAGATAGAATAAATAGACTTAGTTCTTCCTTTAATTTCGCATTTAATCCCTTGTTCAGAAAGTGCTTTTTTAATAGGATGAATAAAGCTAGATATAAAGCGTTCACGAACTTCTTTAGTTTTTTCTAGTTTGCTAGAAATTTCGTTGAATTTTTCTGGTTCAACATATTTAAGAGATAAATCTTCTAATTCAGTTTTAATAGCATAAAGTCCGAGACGATGCGCCAAAGGTGCGAAGAGGTAAAGCGTTTCATTCGCTATTTTTAGTTGTTTATCTCTTCGCATATGCTCTAGAGTACGCATATTATGAAGTCGGTCGGCCAATTTCACTAATATTACACGTAAATCGTCTGATAAGGTTAAGATGATTTTACGGAAATTTTCGGCTTGAATAGACTGACTTTGGTCGAACACCCCAGAGATTTTGGTAAGCCCATCGATAATTTTAGCCACCTCATCACCAAAGATTTGGCGAACATCTTCCAGTGTCAAGTCGGTATCTTCAACAGTATCATGAAGCAAACCACACACCACCGAAGTTACGCCTAACCCTAACTCCTCAGCACAGATTTGAGCAACGGCAATAGGATGGTATATATAAGGTTCGCCCGATTTACGGCGCATATCCTTATGTTTCTCGCACGCTAATTCGTACGCTTTATGTATTTTTTTTAGGTGATCTCGGGATTTAATTTTAGGTTCTACCGCTTTCAGCAAGCGTTTATATTTCCTCAAAATCTCTAATCTTTCCTGTTCCTCATTTATCACCACTTCCTGCGACATAGTAACTATAAAATTCTTAGCTATAAAGTTACATACTTTTCCCTAAACTTGAAGCTTTTTAAGAACATTTTTACCTACTCATTTACTTTGTTGCGAAGGTTATGTTATACTCTTCTAGTTTCTTGTAAATTGCAAAACGTAACTTACTCTCTACACTGCTCGACGACATTATTTTCTTCGACCTAAAAACCACCCTAAATTCAAGTCCTCGCTCTCCATAATTCGAAAATATGATATTAGGAGCGGGTTTTGTATTAATATCCTTCACCATAATTACAGCTTCTTGCAATGCTTTTTTTACAAGTTCTGGATCCGAACTATTAAGTACCGTTACATTAATTTCGAAATATACCGAGTCGCTCAAATGCGTATAATTGGTAATACTTTCGTTTACAAATTTAGAGTTAGGAACTATCAATAATTTACCATCTCTACTTTCGATCATAGATGCACGTAGTCTGATTTCCTTCACCTCACCAATTTCACCATCTACTCTTAAAATATCTCCAACCTTTACACTTCCTTCAAATAAAATAATTATTCCAGATATAAAATCGTTAAAGGTTTTCTGCTATCCCAATCCTATACCTACAAATAAAGCAGTTGAACCTGCCAAAAATACCGTTAATTGAATGCCAATATTATCTAAGAAAAGTGCAAATGCTAAAACATAAATAAAATACTTTGCAATGGTATGAATTGAGCTTTGTGTACCTTTGTTTAAGTGTCTCTTTTCGGAGTATCGGTTTAATATTAGTTTGAATACGAAAGAAATCAGCCTAGCAAATCCCATTATCACTAATAATGAAACAATATGATAGGGATATATTGTATATTCTTTAAACTCTAAAAGTGGAGTAGAAAAAAATTCGCCTAAATCGAAAATAAACTTCATATAAATTTTACTCTTAAATATTACTTTTACACCAATCGTTTAATCAAAGCTATATGAAATTACAAAAACTTTCCGCTTTATTCGTTTTCTTTCTCCTTTCTTTTTGTGCCTTTGCGCAAAGTTCTCTTTTATGGAAGATTGAAGGACAAAATATCACTCAACCCACATACCTATTTGGAACCATCCACTTAATTCCTGGTAGTGCTTTTAAAGTATCTCCAACTCTTGATAGCATTGCAGGAAAAATGGATAATATCTTTTTCGAAATGGACTTATCTCACCCCGATTTAGCGAATATAACCGCCAAAAAACTTATGTTAGACTCGGTGTCTTCTATAAAAGAATTATACTCGGCATCTGAATATAAAAAATTGGTAAAAAAATGGACTAAAATGAATATACCTTATGTTTTGTTCGAGAAGTTTAAACCATTTATGCTTCAACAACAAATCATGACTACTTTAGTTGAAAATCCAAAAGGTTACGAAACCCATTTCTTAGCATATGCTAAAAAGAAGAAGATTAAAGTAGGTGGATTAGATGAGCCTGAAGTTCAATTGGCCAATATTGATTCTATTCCTCTAAAATTACAAGCTAAGTCGCTTTTCGACTTAACCATGAAACCTGAAAAGTCGCGCCAAGAGCTTAAATTACTTTTCGAAAAATACCAAAGTAACGATGTGGATGTAATCTTCGATTATATCAATACTCAAAAAGAATTCAGCACTATAAGCAACTCGCTTTTAGATGTAAGAAATATTCGTTGGGTTGAAAAAATGATAAGTCTTTTCGACACCAATGAAAGTTATTTATTTGCCGTTGGAGCCGCACATATGGGCGGTCCACAAGGTTTAATTAACTTGTTACGCGAAAAAGGATATAGCGTTACTGCAGTTAAGAATGAATAGGTAAAGCTTGATAATTTTGCGACTTACGCATATGTGTAGGTACAGCAGCTTTAATACTTTCAGATAAACTATTAAGAATCTTACGACTTCCACGGCCTTTTAGCGAAACCAAAGAAATTTCTCTACAAGGCTGTGGACTTCTAAAATATCTTAGCTTCATTAAGTCTTTACCATTAAAATCTTTCGTTGCCAACTCTGGCAAAATGGTATATCCAAAATTTCTATCAACCAATTTTCTCAAAGTTTCTAAACTTCCACTTTGATATTTAAGATTGGTAAAAATTTTTGACTCTCCGGGTTGTTTACAAAGATTCACTACCTGATCTCTAAAACAATGTCCTTCGTTCAATAACCACAATTCGCTTGGATCCAAATCGGCAGAACTTATAGTTTTCTTCTTTCTTAATTTATGGTCTGAAGGTAAATATAACGCAAATGGCTCATAGAATAAAACATTTTCTTCAAGCTCCTCATTTCCAAGTGGAGTAGCCATAATTGCAGCATCTAAACTTTCATCTTTCAACATTTGAATAATTGATGCCGTATGTAATTCGTGCAATTCTAAACGCACATTTGGATTATTTTCTAAAAATTCTGCTAAAAATAAAGGTATTAAGTATGGCGCTAAGGTTGGAATTACCCCTACACTAATTGAACCCTCAGCAACATCGTGATGAACTGATGCAATTTCGTTTATCTTTTTTACTTCACTTAATGCTATTATTGCTTGCTCTATAATTTTCTCTCCTTCTTTAGTTGCTCGAACTGGTTGTCGTGATCTATCAAATATCTTTAAACCTAATTCCTCTTCGGCTTTTTGTATTTGCATACTCAATGTTGGCTGAGTTACATTACAAGCATTTGCAGCCTCAGTAAAGTTTTGATGCCTATAAACAGCTATAATATATTCTAATTGAAGTACCGTCATGCTATAAGTTTTTATTATACAAATTTAAACTTTACAATCCTAATTAGAAAGTCAAATTTTAACCTTAGCGCCCTTTTAACTTTTTGTTTTTTTATTCTAAAAAGCCAAAAAATGATTTTTTTGGCACAGTAATTGCATACTACTTAGGGTACCTCTCTTACCCTCTTACACTTTAAAAACTTTGATTCGTCCCCCTGAATCAAAGTTTTTTCTTTATAGGCTATTCACAAAACCTTTCATTAATGTGAAAAGTTGCTCATAATGAGCCCATTTTAGTCCAGATGGAACATCATCTATATCGTGATATGCCGTAACATCTCCATTCGTATATATGAATATAGAAGGCACATCTTTCTCAGTAAACCAATGATGATCGCTATTAGCCGATTTACCTCTAACTTTAATTTTGCTTAATCCGGCATCTTTATTTGCTAATTCAACCAAATCGAACAATTTAGTATAAACCGAGCCATTCACCACCGTAACTCCTTCAGATCCTCCTCCCATTAAATCAATATTCAATACTGCTTTTATGCTTTTCAATGGAACAACAGCGTCATCCACAAATGCCTTAGACCCCACTAATCCTATTTCTTCAGATCCAAAAGCAACAAATACCATACTATATTTAGGCTTAGTTTGGGCATAATGAGCAGCAAGGTCTAACATTAAACTCGTTCCACTTGCATTATCGCTGGCACCTCTAAAATATGTTTCCTTGCCCATCATTCCCAAATGATCGTAATGCGCCGACACAACTACAAAACTATCTTTCAATTCACCTTCAATATATCC
>DATCKI010000238.1:0-3229 GCA_036562365.1 Bacteroidia bacterium
AGTTCAATTTCGATATGTGTTCGTATTAACCCACATATTATGGCTGGAGGAAATTATAAAATTTCCACCGGGCATATAGATTCTAAATTCGGTATTTCTATACACCAACTTCGACATTTAGAACGTATCGTAAAATCTACGGGCATACGAATTAAAGGAATTCACATGCATACAGGTTCCGAAATTTTAGACCCTCAAATCTTCCTTCGTAGTGTCGAAATTTTATACGAAATCGCAGAACACTTCCCTGAACTTGAATTTATCGATCTAGGTAGCGGCTTTAAAGTAGCCTATAAACCCGAAGACCAAGCTACTCCTATTGATGAGCTTGGCGAAAAAATTGCTCAAAGTTTCAACGATTTCAAATTAAATTACGGTAATCCCAATATGGAAATTTGGTTTGAACCAGGTAAATTTATCGTAAGTAATTCGGGATATTTTCTTGTTAATACTAATGTGGTTAAACAAACTACAGCTACTGTTTTTGCTGGAGTAAATAGTGGCTTTAACCATTTAATACGACCTATGTTCTACGATTCGTATCATAAAATCACCAATATTTCAAACCCTTATGGTCCTGAGAGACTCTATACAGTTGTAGGGAATATTTGCGAAACCGACACATTTGCATGGGATAGACAGATAAGCGAAATTAGAGAGAATGATATTTTATGTTTCCATAATGCAGGTGCGTATGGTTTCGAAATGAGTAGTAATTATAACAGTAGAGTAAAACCTGCCGAAGTACTTGTTTTGAACGGCCAAGCAAAACTTATACGTAAAAGACAGACTTGGCAAGATTTATTAATAAATCAAATAATAGATTAATGAAAAATTATCGCATTTTTGTATAACAATACATTAATATGAACGAGTTTTTAGAAATACTTAAATACACAATACCAGCACTTGTAACAGGAGGAACCGCTTATTTTTTGGTTGACCGAATCTTAAAACGTTCGGAAAATGAACGCATACACCGTATGCATATAGAAGCTAAAAAAATGACCGACCCTCTGCGTTTACAAGCTATAGAACGTTTAACCCTTTTGGTAGAACGTATCTCTCCACAAAACTTGGTTATGCGTATACCTTCACAAGGAGCAACAAGTGCTATGTATCATGCTGAAATTATTAAAAGCATACGTAGCGAATTCGACCATAACATTACACAACAAGTTTATGTGAGTCACCAAGCTTGGGATGCCGTTAAAAACGCTCGTGAAGAAACTATCAAGCTTATCAATTACGCTTACTCTGAAGTAGGTCCAAATGCAAAAGGGAACGAATTAGCTCAAATTATACTTGAGCTTACCATGAAAGTTGAAAAACTACCTACTGATGTGGCAGTTTTTATTTTAAGAGAAGAAGCCAAGAAATTATATTAATTCTCATTTAATTTTTGAAACAAGGACAGGGCTGCTTTATAAGCATAACTGTTCTTGTTTTTTATTTGTTTTAAATGTTCGGCCCATAATTCTTGAAATTTAGGTTGTGATTTTAAATACTTCCAAGCAAATTCTTTCGAATAAATTTCGAATCGTTCCTCTTCGTTTTTTTCACGTCCACGGGCAAATGCACCACTTTCTTTAAGTTGAGTCATAAACGCTTCTACTTTCGTATATACATCGTCCATTCCTCTATTTTCTAATGCAGAAACTCGCATAACATCTTTAGGAATACCATGTTCAGCTGGTGGGAAGAGCCCAATAGAATTTTTTATTTGACCATAGGTTAATCCTGCATTTTTTTTCAAGGAACCATCGTCTTTATTAACGATGATTAGGTCGCTCATTTCCATAATTCCGCGTTTAATTCCTTGCAGCTCATCGCCAGCACCGGGCTGAGCAATAAGAAGGAACATGTCTGAAACATCTTTAACTAAAGTTTCGCTCTGACCTACACCTACGGTTTCAATGAGAATAAAATCGTATCCTGCAGCTTCACAAAGAATAATACTCTCTGCGGTACGTGCTGAGAGTCCGCCTAAAGTTTCACCAGAAGGAGAAGGACGAATAAAAGCGTTTGGATGTGTAGAAAGGCGTTCCATACGAGTTTTATCGCCTAGAATGGAACCTTTGCTGATAGAACTACTAGGATCTACCGCTAAAACTGCGACTTTATGCCCTTTTTCGATAAGATATAAACCAAAAGCTTCGATGAAGGTACTTTTACCTGCACCTGGAGTTCCTGTAATTCCTATACGAACGGAGTTTCCAGAATAGGGATATGCTAAATTTAATAACTCAAAACCTTGTTCTTGCTTTTCAGGTCTAGTACTTTCACATAAAGTAATTGCACGCGCCAAAGCAACACGATCTCCATTTCGTAATTTATCAAGCCAATCCTTTCCCAAGAGTACAAAGCTTTATTTTTTAGTTGGACGAATTTTCTTTAGTATTGCAGCCAAATCAGCTTCTAAAGACTTTTTAGGAGTTTCTATAATCTCTCCTATATCTTTTCCATTCTTATCCCGTATGATAAAATATGGAACATATTTTGCAGTAATATGTACAAAACCTGGTTCTATAACCTTTTTATTTTTATCGGTAGTAATAAGGGTAATAGGAGGATTTAAACCAAGTTCGTAAAACACCTTATACAAACGTGGAACTTGCATTCTACTGTCGCTACACCAAGTGCCAAGTATAATTACAACTTGAAATTCTCTTGTTGTTAAAATTTTCTTTTGAGCCTCAGTTACCTCTGGCCTATATGCCATAAACTCTGTTTGAAACCATGCAGTTCTAGATGTATCATTCTCTAAATCTTGCTTCGAAACTTTTCCATTATGTTCAGATAAACTCACTGCTGTAGTCGATTGTGAATAAGACATAAGAGATATAAATATACCCAATAAACTTGGAAGGCATTTCCCAAAATAATTCGTTGTTTTTTTGTAAATTTGATATCTCATAACCAAGGAGGGATAACAAATTTATGAAAAAAATACTAGTACTTTCTGTTTTAGGCGTTTCTTTACTCTTAACAAATTGTAATAAGGACAAAAAAGATAAATTAGCTCCTCTAAAAATAAGATATTCATTCAATTACGGAAAATCAGATTTCCAACTCAATAATCCTAATACCTATAATGCTCCTCAGAAAATTGTATTTTCTGAATTAAGCTTCTATGTAACCAATATCAAGCTTTATACTTCGAAAAATGAAGTTGTAGATTTATCTGAATATCCTCAACTTTTTACTCCTGAAAATAATTGGGAAATTA
>DATCKI010000240.1:0-2549 GCA_036562365.1 Bacteroidia bacterium
GAAATTCGTATTTCTATATTCGACGATTACTTTTCTCTTAAAAATAACATATTAGCTAAATCTAAAATTAATCAGCTTACTTTTAAGCTTGAGTTTACTATTGATAAACCCTACATAGCTCGCTTATATGGTGGAAATTACGACAAACAATTACTAGTAGAACCAGGTGCAAGTTATGATGTAATTATTGCAAACGATAGTACCCAACGCTTAAAAGTAACTCAAACAGGTGGTACTCCTGGTCTTAATAAACTTTATGTAGATCTCTTATTCGATTTTGACGAGTTTATTCGAAAAAACGATAAAGCTATTCTATTCGGTAAATTTACCAACGAGGTGTTGAAGTACACTGCTAAAATGAAAGATTCGCTCCAAGCTGAAATGCGAAACCCATTAATCTATGATTTAGTAAATTATAGATGTGCCGAATTGGAACTCATTTCAAGAGCTAAATCTCGTTCAAGAGTTTATGTTGAATATTTGCATAAAACTCCTATTTCGGTTTTTGGAAACGAATACATGTATTTCTTCAAAGAATTCTATTCGAACTATTTCTACGAAATATATATTAAAAACTCTTCAGAAGAACTTCGTAAAACCATAAGAGAATATAATTCATACAGTAAAATAGCTTCGTATTTCGATACCATTCCATACTATTCTGGAAATGAAGAGTTGAGAGATTTAGCCATATTGAATGGATTAACCGAAGCATTGTACGATAAACAAAACTTTAAACCAGAGCAAATCTGGCCTATCATTGAAGACATAAGCAAAAACAATAAGTTTCCACAAATTAAAATTGCGGCAGCAAATTATATAGCCAAATATGCACCTATTAAGCCAGGTGCGAGCTATAGCGATCTTGAAATTTTTGATGAGAAAAACAACAGCAAAAACTTAAGTTCATTCTTAGGTAAACCGGTTTATTTATGCTTCTTCGACCCTTTAACTGAAACGAGTGCCCTTGAGGTTTCAGCTTTAAGTTATTTGTACGATAAGTATAAAGACAAAGTGAATTTTATTCCAATTGCCGTTAAAGCAAGTGCCTACGAATTGCAAGAATTCAAACTCGGAAATGCCATTAAAGTTCCACTTTATAGAACCGAAAATGTAGAGGATTTAATACCTTACAAAGTAAGAAATACCATTGCATTCTTTTTACTTGATGCGAATGGTAAATTTGTAAACGGTAATGGTCCTATGCCATTATTTGCAGATGCAGAACTTGAGGCATTAAGCAAATAGTGACAGTCCTATATTTTTGTCGGTAAATTCAACATTATTAATCCGTATATTTGTACAAATACTCGAATTATGCGTTTAATTATTCTTATAGTTAGTTTACTCATTACCTTACCAATAGCAGCTCAACGTAAGTTAGATGCATTTTATAACTATGGAATTTTTAAAACAGCAGATAGCCAAATATATATAGAAAACTACATCCGAATAGTTCCCAATACGTACCGATTTAAAAAACTTGATAACGGCAATAAAGAAGCGAGAATATCAGTCCGTTATGTGTACAAAAAAGGGGCATCAATAATTCTAGATGATAAATTTGAAATTGGAACTGGAGAAATTGAAAAAGGTGATACAACTTCATATTCCATCCCAAGTATTTCACGTCATCCTATTGAAGAAGGAAAATATCAAATATTTATAGAACTGGAAGATTTAAATTCGGATGGAATAAATAAGCTTCAGCATGTCGATAGTATTTTTATTTATTTCAATAAAAATAAAGCTCAATTAAGTTATCCATGGTTTGTAGAATCAGCTCAAGCAGAGGTTGAAGGCAGTATATTCAACAAATCTGGAATTAATATGATTCCATACGAATTTATAACTTGGAATAACCAAACCGATTTCATCAAATTCTATCAAGAAGTGTATGATACCGACAAGTATATACCAGATAGTATATTCGTTCTTTCGTTCTATTTACAAGAAATTGGAACGGAGAAAAAGATTGATGAAACTCTTCAAAATAAGATATTAAAAACAAAAAATCATATTTCAAGCTTCAATTATTTACCTATAAAAGATATAAATCCGGGATATTATTACCTGAATATTGATGTAAATAATATAGCCGGAGAAACTTTAACTCAGTCTAAAGTTCTAATAAATTTAGTAGGTAAAGAGAAAGAATTTTCGTTGGAGGATATAGAGTCGGTAGGAACAGAATGGTTGACCTATGTAAACAATAGAGACACTTTAGAAGAATATATAAAATGTTTAGCTCCAATAAGTAGTAAAGCAGAAGTAAGTTTAGCTGAGAATATATTAAAAAGCAATAATATTGAAGCATTGAAGAAGTATGTAGTATCCTTCTGGTACAGAAAAGATGCAGAAAATAGAGAAAAAGCATTTAACGATTATAAATTCAGAGTAGGTTTTGTAAATGCTAATTTCAGTACACCTATCCGACGTGGTTACCAAACAGACAGAGGCAGAGTATTCTTACAATATGGTTCTCCAGATGTAAGGAGTGAAAGACCTAACGAGCCACATGCCTATCCATATGAGATTTGGTGGTATTA
>DATCKI010000242.1:0-4471 GCA_036562365.1 Bacteroidia bacterium
GGTTCAAAATTTACGCCGCCATGTGTATACACTGCCAAATTAGGCCAAATATCGTGGATATTATTCACACCATAGCGTTCTATTATTTTCTCCAAAGTAATTTGCAACCAAGCTGGAACACCAACTATTGCACCAATATCCCAATTAGGGGCATTTTCAACTACTTTTTCAATTTTCTTATTCCAATCGCGTTCACGTGCAATATCTTTTCCAGGCTTATAAAATGGGTGAAACCAAGTAGGAATATTTGCTTGGGAAATACCACTTAAATCGCCTTCAAAATAATGTTCTTTGGCAATTAAATCGGTAGAACCACCCAACATCAAAATTCCTTTCTCGAAGAAATTATCTGGAATATTGTAATTCGATAAAGATAATATCTGACGTACACTTGTTCTGGTGTTAGCCTTCAACAAATCAGCCGTAATGGGAATACGTTTAGATGCCGATTCAGATGTTCCAGAACTCAAGGCAAAATAATTTATTTTTCCTGGCCAACAAATATCTTCATGTCCTTCTAAAGTCTTGCACCACCATTCCTTATAAAGTTTATTATAATCGAATGTGGGAACTTTAGACCTATATGCATAAATTAAATTTTCGTCAGACTCAAGTAATTTAGAAAAACCATAATAGGTTCCAAAAGCTGTTTGTTGAGCCTTAGAAAGTAGCTTAATAAGGGTTTTGGTTTGTTGTTTAGCAGGCGTAGTTTTACGTCGAACGCGCGCCACCGTTTTTGGCAAACGAATAGCCCTTTTCAATATTCTGCCTATGATTGCCATATGAAATAAAGGTGGTTATATTTTATGCTAAGGTATCTACATCAAATCCTATATCTGAACGGAAATACTTCCCATCAAATTCTATTTGATCTATACTTGCATACGATTTTTTTAATGCTTCACTTAAATTCTTCCCAAACGATGTAACTGCTAATACACGTCCTCCAGAGGTTAGTGTTCTATTGCCATCTTTCTTAGTTCCAGCATGGAAAACTATGCTGTCTTTTATATTATCTAATCCAGAAATTGAAAATCCCGTTGGGTAGTGTTCTGGGTATCCACCCGACGCAACAACCACCGTACAAGCAGCACGTTTATCAACCTTCAACTTAAACGTATCCAAGCTTTCGTTTTCAATTGCTTCAAACAATTCAACTATATCTGTTTCTATACGTGGGAATACAACTTCTGTTTCAGGATCACCCATTCTACAGTTATATTCAATAACAAATGGCTCTCCACCAACTATCATTAAACCTACATAAATAAAACCCTTATAGATAATGTTTTCCTTTTCTAAGCCTTTAATTGTAGGTTCTACTATTTGTTTTATTACTTTTTGATTTAAATCCTCTGTTGCAAATGGAACTGGAGAAATGGCTCCCATACCACCCGTATTAAGTCCTGTATCACCAACCCCTATACGTTTATAATCCTTCGCATTAGGTAAAAGCACATAGTTCTTTCCATCGGTTGCTACAAAGTACGAGCATTCAATTCCTTTCAAGAACTGCTCAATCACCACTTTATTTCCAGAGTCTCCAAATTTATTTTCAGAAACCATAGCTGCTAATTCGCGCTTGGCATCATCGGCATCATCTAAAATTAAAACACCTTTACCTGCAGCTGGACCATCTGCTTTAAGTACATAAGGAGCTTTTAACGCATCAATAAATTTAAATCCTTCGTATAAATTTTCCTTAGTAAAAGTTCTATATGCCGCAGTTGGAATATTATACTTTTGCATAAATTCTTTAGCAAAATCCTTACTTCCTTCAAGCATTGCGCCTTGCTGCGAAGGGCCTATAACTGCAATATGAGCTGTTTTTACGTCCGTCTTTATCTGGTCATAAATACCGTTTATTAATGGTACTTCCGGACCAACAACTACCATATCAATATCATTTTCTAAACAGAAATTCTTAATCTCTGCAGCTGTTTTTAATTCAGGTTTTATATTCTTACCACATTCTGCAGTACCCGGATTCCCTGGTGTTATATATAAGTTCTTTACCTTTTTACTCTTTTGTATAGAATACGCCATGGCATGTTCACGGCCACCACTTCCTAATAGTAGAATATTCATATTTTTTAATTGAATTATGTGTACAAAAATGTAAAAAAAAGACGGGATTTGCCACCTATTCCTCTTTCATGTTTCCTAAAAACCCCCGAACATGCGTTTTATTTAGACGATTTAACCAAACTTTTTCAACTAGCCCTCGTTTAATGAAGTAAAAAGTAGAGTTAAATTGTATTTTTGTAAAACTATTAGGACAAGAACTCGAAATGTTAAAACAGAACTTATCACAAAAACTAAGTCAGAAACTCTCGCCTCAACAAATTCAATTAGTGAAATTGTTAGAAATACCCACTGATGAATTTGAAAAGCGTATTAAAGAGGAACTAGAGCAAAATATGGCTCTTGAGGGCGACTTAGACTATAGTTCTGAATCTAGCGAAAATTTTGACCAAAATAGCAGCAATTCAGACTCTGATTCCGACTTAAATAATAGCTCCGAAGATGTTGATTTCCAAAAAACAGAAGAACAAATCGACCTCTCCGACTACTTAAACCACGAAGATGATGGCTATAAAACTTATGCCAATAATTATAGTGGCGACAATGAAAGATCTGAAAACCCAATCTCGCAAAGCGAAAGTTTTAACGAATACCTACTTTCTCAACTTCGCTTAAGAGAATTGCCTGAAAAAATTATCACGATTGCTGAAACCATAATTGGTAATATTACTGAAGAAGGTTATTTCAAACGCGACCTCGATGCTATTATAGATGATTTAGCTTTTGGTAGCGGACTTAATGTTGAATTAGATGAGGTTGAAAAAGCTTTAGAAGTAGTGCAAGACCTAGAACCAGTTGGGGTTGGTGCTCGTTCCCTTCAGGAATGTCTTCTACTTCAATTAAAAAAATCTAGCAATAAGAATGAACCTGTTATTCAAATTGCCATTAAACTCCTAGAAAACCATTACGAAGATTTTACTAATAAACACTTCGAAAAAATTCAACGCAAACTTGGAGTTGAAGACGAAGATTTACGCATGGCCGTAAATGAAATTATTTCTTTAAACCCTAAACCAGGTAACGCTTTTAGCTCTGGTAATAAAAATATGCGTACTATAATCCCCGACTTCATTTTAACCATTGAAGAAGGTGAAATGCATTTATCTCTTAATGCTAAAAACGCGCCACAATTGCGTATTAGTCCGCAATACGCTCAAATGTTCGACGACTACAACAAAACCAAATCGAACAAAGACGCTACTTTATTTATCAAACAAAAAATAGATAGCGCACGCTGGTTTATTGATGCTGTTAAACAACGCCAAGATACCCTAATGATGGTAATGCGCGCTATTATAAATTTCCAGAGAGATTATTTCTTAGACGGTGATGAAACCAAATTAAAACCTATGGTTTTACAAAACATTGCCGATATGGTTGGGCTGGATGTTTCGACGGTTTCGCGTACTACACAAGGTAAATACATTGATACACCATACGGTAATATTTCGCTTAAAAGTTTATTTAGCGAAAGCTTATCTACAGATAGTGGCGAGGAAGTATCAACCCGTGAGGTTAAAAAAATTCTCTCTGAGCTCATTTCTGAAGAAGAAAAGAAGAAACCCCTTACCGACGATCGTTTGGCAGAAATACTCAACGAAAAAGGCTATAATATCGCTCGTAGAACGGTAGCTAAGTATCGCGAACAATTAGGTATACCTGTTGCCCGTTTACGTAAAGAGATTTAATCAGTATTCATTTTGTAATTTTAGTATTGTTTGGGCGTGGGCAGCTGGCTCTTTTCATATCCAGGCGTTGTCACTGGCTTTACGCTAAACTCTTCGGCGTTTTTTTAATTATAATTTTATAGGACTTAAACGCCTCAGGGTACCGCTACAATCCAGCACGCATTGTAGGTTCTATTTCCAATCCTACAAAAACTCTAAAACACATGTATTCATAAACAAAAAAAAGACGTCCCAGTTATGAGACGTCTTTTGAAATTTTATGTTTTAGTGATTAATGATGTTCAGCAGCATTTGCTTTTTCATGATCGCGTAAAGGAACGTTTTGAGGTACGAAATCTTGCTCTTCACCTGGTAAAGAGAAGTCGTAAGGCCAACGGTGTACTTCAGGAATTTCACCTGGCCAGTTACCGTGGATATGTTCAACTGGAGTAGTCCATTCTAAGGTATTAGCTTTCCATGGATTTTGTGGAGCTTTAGGTCCTTTAAAAATACTATAGAAGAAGTTAAAAATAAATATAACTTGCGCTAAACCACCGATGATAACGAATACAGTAATGAATACGTTAAGATCTTGTAAGTGATCGAACATTGGGAATGCAGTATTGCTATAGTAACGGCGTGGAACACCAGCAAGACCCATATAGTGCATAGGCCAGAAAACCATGTATCCAGATACGATAGTTACCCAGAAATGGATA
>DATCKI010000251.1:0-3074 GCA_036562365.1 Bacteroidia bacterium
AGTTATTCCTTGTTGTACGGATGAAACGGTTTTTAAACCCAGCGGGACTACTATAAATCGGAGCGACGATTTAGTCTATGTTGGCTCTTTAGGTACTTGGTATTTATTAGACGAGATGTTAGAATTCTTCAGTGTTTGGAAAGAATTTTATCCCCAATCCAAGTTTCGATTTATCACTTTAGAAAGTAAAGAATTTGTATTGAATTCGGCCTCTAAGTATGGACTTAATGCAGAAGATTTTGAAATAGCTCCAGCGAAAAGACACGAAGTTGCAGCGCGTATAGAAGGAGCAGCGGCTGGTATTTTCTTTTTAAAAAAATCATTCTCAAAAATGGCAAGTAGTCCGGTAAAACAGGGAGAAATAATGACCATGGGTTTGCCAATTTTCTGCAATACGGGAGTCGGAGATTCAAGTATGATTATCAAAAAATACCATTCTGGTATATTAATTGATGAATATTCTAAAAACGCTTATCGTTTAGCGATAGAATCATATAGGCAAGAGCGTTTTAATTCGGAAGAAATAAAAGCTGGGGCCAATGAGTATTTCTCTTTAGCGGAGGGCGTTGAGAAATATCATAGGTTGTATGAGTCCTTATAATTCAGATTTATCTAATTTACGTTGAACAGGTCGAATGATTAGCCGTATTCCTTTATCGTATTTAAAGTAGCTATAGAACCAGTTCACAAAAGTGATGAATCTATTTCTGAATCCGATAAGCGACATAAGGTGAACGAACATCCAAACGAACCATGCAAAAACGCCTTGGAATTTCCATTTAGGTAAATCTACTACGGCTCTGTTTTTACCTATTGTAGCCATAGAACCTAGGTCTTTATATTTGAAAGGAGTTTTTTGTCCGGTATCGCGAGTAAAGTTTTTAGCAAGATTTTGGCCTTGTTGAATAGCGACTTGAGCGAGCATAGGATGACCTTTAGGGTTCAGGTCAGTAATCATTAGAGATACGTCGCCAATAGCGTAAATATCAGGGTGACCAACAACTTCGTTATAATCATCAACCAGAATTCTACCGCTACGGTGGATAGCAGAAGGGTCTATACCTTTAATATTATTTCCGGCAACACCTGCAGCCCAAATAACGGTAGAAGCTTTCACACGTTCGCCACCGTTGTAAACAAGCGTTTCGCCGTCGTAGTCGTCAATTTTGGTATTGAGCATAACTTTTACGCCCATTTTTTCTAAATATTCTTTAGCTTTATCACCAGCAGCTTGCGACATAGCCCCTAAAACGCGAGGCCCCGCTTCAGCGAGCCAAATTTCCATTTCGTCGAGCTCTAGTTCAGGATAATCGTTACGAAGGGCTTTGCTTTTTAATTCGGCAAGTGCACCAGCTAATTCTACGCCGGTAGGACCAGCACCCACGATTACATAATGCATTAAAGCGCGTCTTTTCTCCATAGAGTCGGAGATTAAAGCATCTTCGAAATTTTGGATTAATAAACTACGTAAATTAAGAGCTTCTGGCACCGATTTCATAGGCCAAGTATTTTGCTCTAAACGTTTATTTCCAAAATAATTTGTTTTACTACCTGTAGCAATTACAAGGTAGTCGTAATCCATAATACCTAATGTAGTATTAATTTGCTTTTTGTCTGGGTATATTTCCAACACATCGGCAATACGGAATACAAAATTTTCATTATTAAAAATACCACGAAGTGGATATGATATACTATCAGCTTCTAGTCCAGCAGTTGCAACTTGATAAAGTAGAGGTTGAAAAGTGTGGTAATTTTTTTTGTCAATCATTACAATCTGACAAGGGAAAAAGTTCATGTGCTGAACAAAATTAATTCCCGCGAATCCTCCTCCAATTACGATGATTCTTTTTTCTTTTGTTTTTGGGATCAAGCTGCCCATTTTTCTTAATTATTTGTGCAAAGTTTCAATTATTTTAAAGGGAATTCCAAATTATTTTGAACTTTTAATGAATTGAAGTGTAAGAATAGAAAAATTACGATATGAATACGATAAAACACTTCACTTTATTATTAGTTTTTACACTAGTAAGTTTGTTTTCTTGTGAACCTTCACAATCTCAAAACACCGATCGATCAATTCATCAACCCCCAAGAACTGAACGAAAGGTTCAAGTTGCCTTATTGCTTGATACTTCGAGTAGTATGGATGGACTAATAGAACAGGCTAAATCGCGTTTATGGAATATTGTAAACACTATGACCACCCTAAAAATTGATGGTGCAACTCCTGAAATTGAAATTGCTTTGTATGAATATGGAAATGATAATTTATCGAAAAGTGATTATTGGATTCGCCAAGTTGCCCCATTAACAACAGATTTAGACTTAATTTCTGAAAAATTATTTGCCCTAAGAACTAATGGAGGTTTGGAATATTGCGGCGCCGTAATTAAAAGAAGTTTAGACGATTTAAATTGGACAAATAGTTCTAAAGATATTAAGTTGATTTATATAGCTGGAAATGAGTCGTATGCACAAGGGCCAGTTTCGTATAAAGAAATTTCTAAAGATGCGATTTCAAGAAATATTTACATCAATACAATTTACTGTGGTAATTATGACTATGGAATTAAGGAAATGTGGAAAGATGGAGCAGAAAAAGGAGAAGGAAAATATTTTAATATTGATGCTAATAAGAAGGTGAGATATATTGTAACTCCATACGATGATGAAATTACTCGTTGTAACATGCGTTTAAATGAGACTTACTATGGTTATGGTCGTATGGGAATGGAGAAAAAAGCAGCTCAAATTCAACAAGATCAAAATGCCGCATCTATTGGTCAGGCTAATATGGCAGAACGTGCAGTAGTGAAGTCGAAAGCTGTATATAAAAATTCTAGTTGGGATATTGTTGACGCTGTAGAAGAAAATGAAGTAGATATAGCTAAACTGAAAGATGAGGAATTACCAGCTGAATTGAAGGGTAAATCGGTTGAGGAAAGAAAGAAATTTATTGAGGAAAAAGCTGCAGAACGTAAGAAAATTCAAAAGGAATTAGAAGAATTGTCGATTAAACGTCAGAAATATATTGATGAAGAAATGAAGAAAACAGGTTCGGAAGATGATTT
>DATCKI010000265.1:0-14268 GCA_036562365.1 Bacteroidia bacterium
GCCTTAATGCTGCGTTCATTTGTCGATTCTTTAAAACCAAGATATAAGCGTTTAATTGAGCTTAGGTATTACGAGCAATTGAGTTATGAAGAAATTGCTGATAAACTAGAAATGCCGTTAGGTACTGTGAAAGCACAGTTATTCAGAGCGCGCGATTTATTACATCAAGTAATGAAAAATAAAAAAGACCATCTATAACATTAGAGGTAAATTTTTAACGAGAACGAATAGAGAGAATAAAAAAAGCTCCTTTAAGGAGCTTTGCAATTTAGTTTTCTTCGTTGAAGTATAATTTATAAAAATTCATTTTCTTCTTCTCGTCGTAGCCTTTTTCCAGTAATTCGGAACCGCCATGAACATAAAGATGGAAGTTTCTATCTAGTTTAATTACACTTCTAAATTTCTTCTGAATTTCTTTTTTAGCGTCTTCGTGAACATTAAAAGATACAGGTAATTCAGGAACATTATAATCTTCTTCAAAACCTTCTTTAAAGGCTTTAAAATCTTCAATAATTTCAGGAACTCCAATTACTTCATTTGCGAAATCATCAATTTCAAAGTTTTCTTTTTCTTCGAAATAGCGAGCTGCTTTTGAATTAAAGTCTATTTGTCCACGTTTATCTATAACGGCTTCTTCCACTGCATTTTCAGGAGTGAAATGAAGTTTAGAAAACTCCTTTACAATTTCCATATAATTGCGGGTAAGGTAATAGTCGTCTGGAATAGGTTGTAAGTGTAAGAATTCATCTTTCCAGAATGCAGCGTCGCCGGTTGGATTTAATTTATCGACGGTTACAACTTTATATCCACCTTCTTTTTCGGTATCGAAAATGATACAACCTTTATCTAGCTTATGGATATTGATACCATCTTCAAAATCGATCTCGAAATCTTCGTCTTTTTGGTAAACTTTTAAGAATTTATCCTTGTTTTCACTTTTAAAGATACCAATAGCATTTACGATTTCATCATCAACTTGTGTACCAGCAAACTCTACAATATAAAGTTCCCCTTTTTTAATTTTAGGGTGACTACTTTTTTCGTAAAGGTGATTTGCAATGTTTACTGATTGATCGTATAGTTGATCTGGGTCAGAGAAAATATCAGAGATATAGGTATAAATTTCGTTCAGCGATAGGTTTCCGGAATCGTGACGGAATTGATACATAATCTGACCATCGAAAGGTTTGGTAAAATACATCATTAAAAGATCGCGCACATAGTCGTCTTTAATAGTGTGAGCTGTTTTACTGTATTTTACGCCCTCCATTTTCGAACGGTTGCCCACTTGGTGTACAACCATACGGCGGAGTTTAGTATTTTCAAAATTTAGCATATCAATTAAGATAAGATTTTACGGGCAATTACTTCTTTCATAATTTCGTTGGTACCTGCGTAAATACGTTGTACGCGTGCATCTGCCCAAATACGACCAACTCTATATTCCCACATATACCCGTAACCACCGTGTAATTGCAGACATTCATCAGCAACTCTCGATTGCATATCGGTTAAGCGTTGTTTAGCTAAACAAGCTTGGTAAGTTTCTAATTTTTTATCGGCATGTAATTCAATCATGCGTTCCATATATAAACGCGCTTGGTCAACTTCACCGAAACATTCAGCTAGTTTAAAGCGAGTATTTTGCATGTCGGCTACGGTTTTCTTAAATGCAGTACGTGTTTTTACGAACTCAATAGTATCTTGTAATGCACAAATAGCTCCACCAACTGCAGTAATTGCTACTACTATACGTTCTTGGGCTAATTCTGTCATTAAATAGGTAAAACCTTTACCTTCTTCACCTAAAAGGTGATCTTTAGGAACCTTAACATTATCGAAGAAAAGTTCACAAGTATCTTGTGCGTGCAGACCTACTTTTTCGAAAGGAAAACCTTTAGAAAAACCTTCACTTTTTACATCTACTACAAATAAAGAGATACCTTTTGCACCTGCATTAGGGTCTGTTTTAGCAGCTACTACAACTACATCTGATAAATAACCATTTGTGATAAAGGTTTTGCTACCATTTAATAAATAGTGGTCGCCTTTATCAATAGCAGTTGTTTTCATGCCTTGAAGATCGCTACCAGCACCAGGTTCAGTCATAGCAATGGCCGAAATTACAGTACCTTTTACCATTCCTGGTAACCATTTATTTTTAACGGCTTCGGTTCCGTAATGTTCAATGTAAGGGCAAACAATATCGTTATGTAAAGGGAAGCCTACTGCAGGACCGGCACATCCAGTTTTCGATAATTCCTCTGCAAAAATGGCATTATAACGGAAATCTTTAATTCCTAATCCACCATATTGCTCATCAACTTGCATACATAAGAAACCAGCTTCGCCTAATTTTTCCCAAATTTCGCGCGAAACCATTTTGTTTTTTTCCCACTCTGCATTAAAAGGTATAATCTCTTTTGCGGCAAATTCTGCCACTGATTGACGGAACATTTCGTGTTCCTCGTTGTAAATTCTATATGGAGTAAACATAGTCTAAATATAAACAAACAAATGTACGTCTAAAATAGGAAAGCGGGAAAAGTTTTTTATCCCTTAAACTGCTTTTTTATTCTGTATTCGGCAGGTAATAAATTATTGATTCTATTGCCAATATTTTTGGCCCAACCTAAAGCATTTCCTTCGTAACATACTAAATATAACCCGCGTTCTAAATCGGGTCTTGGGTTTAAACTTTCTTTTTTTAGAAATACTTTAGCTTGTTGCAAATCAAGTTCTAATCGTGGAATATTGCTCGAAATATTTGCTTGATAAGCCAATGCATGAGAAGGGATGAAATCTTTACCTTTTACTATACCAGCTTCAATTCCGGCATAGGTAATTTTAAGTTGAGGTAACGATTTTAAAACCCAATAAGTTGGTTCCGGAACTACAAAGTCCAATCCTCCTAATTTGAAAGGATAGAGATTGAATGGGAGCTCTAAAAAATCGCGTTCAGGAACTGGTTTTGGTGCAATTTTTACTTTAGGAGTATGATTTGGTTTAAGCTCTCCCTTTTTCTTAAAAATACTTACAAAAAAACCTTCGCCTTTAATATTTCCTGGTCGGAATGCATAACCTAAAACCCCATTTTGGCATTCTTTTATGATTCCTGTGAAGGCTTTTATGTCGAATTCTAAATTTTCGAAACCTTCGTTTAGTAAGTAACTAGGGGCATAAAAGTTTTCGGAAGGATTGAAAGTACAGGTGCTGTAAATTAAATAACCTCCAGGTTTAATGCTTGAGTGAAGTTGTTCTAAAATTTGAGTTTGGCGAGTGGTACAAAGTTGGGTACTCGCAATGCTCCATTCGCTCATGCTGTTTGGGTCGCGGCGGAAAAGGCCTTCGCCACTGCAGGGAGCATCTACGAAAACCGCATCGAAAAATTGGTCGAGCGCATTAAAAGAGCTTGGGTCTGCTTGGGTTACGATGAAGTTTGAGTAGCCCCACCGAATAAGGTTTTCGCGAAGTATGGTGTTTCTGTTTGGAATTATTTCGTTGGCAATTAGGGTAGAGTGCTCACTTAAATGCGAGAGGATCAAGGTGCTTTTTCCACCTGGTGCAGCGCAGGCGTCCAATGCTATAGTATGTTCGGGCAATTGAATGTTTTTGATAATATGCGACAGAAACATACTGGAGGCTTCTTGCACGTAATATGCACCTGCATGCCAATGAGGGTCTTCTATAAATGAAATTCTCTCGGGTAAATATCTTCCTTCGGAACACCAAGCTACAGTTTCATTGTATGAATGTTGGAATTTTTTGCGTGGATTTAACCGAATAGATACAGGTGCTTTATGCTCTTGTATAGTTGCAAGTAGTAATTCAGCTTCTTGAGCTGGCAGGTCTTTTTGGATACGAGCTATAAAGTCTGTAGGAAGATTCATAAAAAAAGCCTTTAGGAATTGTCCTAAAGGCTTCAAAAGTATTAAGAATTTTGGAATTTATCTTCCAAAAGTGAAAGTATAATCTTGAGTTCTAACTACAGTTAGAGTATCCACTTTAGCAGACATTTGAGCGTGGATTTTCCAAACCATTTCATTTGAAGTCAAACGATCTATATAATACTCATTTGTAACTTCGTAAGGCATGCTAGTTTGAGCATCTAAGGTATCAAGACCAGCAATAACACCTTCGTTAAATAAGTTAATTGCAACTTTTTCTTTTCCTTTATCTAACCAGCTCCAGTTACCTGTACCGTTATAGATTTGAGTTAAGAAATCAGTACCATTGATAGGGCGGTAGAATACGGCATCGTATTTATAATCCCCTTTTTTATCAAAATTGATTTTGAAGGTATATTGGAAAGTTTTAATTACTGGGATTGTAGAATTTGATGAATATGTAACTTGTTCAGTACCTGTGTTTCCAGTAAAAGAATAAACAGATGTTTTAGACATTAATGAGTCTGAAGACGGAAAAATGAAATTGGTAACATCAGTACCTTGTTTCGCAGTTAATTTCCATTCTCCTGCTAGTCTTTCTGTACGAGATTTAAAGGAAATAAAAGGATCATTTTCTCCACGTTTACAGCTTTGAAATGAGATAGCTATTGATGCTAAAAGTATCGTTGATAACAAGCTTGTTTTTTTCATCTTATAATATAGATTTACAAACAAATGTATTAAATTAAACGTATCAAGCAAGAGATTGGTCTAAAAAAACTTTATTGGAGCCTTTCGATAGTGTTTAAAGCCACAGCATTAGCGGTGCTCCAAGCAGCCTGGAAGTTAAATCCACCTGTTATTCCATCAATATCCAAAACTTCACCACAGAAGTATAAATTTGGTATTAATTTACTTTCGCAGGTACGCATATCTACTTCTTTAATGTTTATTCCTCCAGCCGTTACAAACTCTTCTTTAAAAGTTGTTTTACCGCTTACTTCATATATATCTTTGCATAATACTTCTGCTAATTTTTGACGTTTTGCCATTGATAAATCGGCTAAATTTAATTCGGAAGTAATTTCTGCTCGATGAATTAAGAACTCTTTTAATCGGTTAGGGATTTCGTTTGGTACCAGGCGTTTTACTTTTTTATCTCCTTCTTGCTTAATAATTTTATTCCACGACTCTACTAAAGTATGCACTTTTTGTTCGCCTAACCAATTTATTTGTATACTAAAATTGTAATTATTTTCGGCAATAAATCTTGCTCCAAATGCCGATAGTTTTAGAATAGCTGGGCCACTTAATCCCCAATGTGTTATAAGTAATGGTCCTTGAAACTTAAATTTGCTATTTAAAATTTCTATATGTGCATTGGGTACAGATAATCCCATAAACTCTGTAATGGGATGTTTAGGTAAATTGAATGTGAATAGAGATGGTACGGGGTCAATTATACTATGTCCGCTTTGTTTTATATAACTAAGCATGTCTTTTTTAGGAGCACCACCACTAGCTACAACAACTATTTTACTTTGTAAAATATCTCCGTTTTCGAGTAAGATTTCGTGGTTTTCAGAATTGAATTTAATTTCTTTAACTGTGGCTTTAAGTTTTATTTCACCACCTTTTTTAGTATATGAATCATATAGGCATTTGGCAATGGTTTCAGAGGTGTTTGTTTCTGGAAACATACGTCCATCTGCTTCGGTTTTTAATTTAATTCCTTTGTCTAAAAACCATGCAACCGTTTCTTCTTGTCCAAATTGGTAAAATAAACTCAAGAGATTTTTTCCTCCTCTTGGGTACATTTTTATCATTTCTTGAGGGTCAGAAATGACATTGGTTACATTGCATCTTCCACCACCAGAAACTAGGACTTTACTAAGAAGTTTTTGAGTTTTTTCGAGTAGAACAATACGGGTTGAGGGTCTTAATTCTAAGATTCTATTTGCTGCAAAAAATCCAGCAGCACCACCTCCTATTATTACAACTTCGTAGCTATGTTTCACGCTGCTAAATTAGCCATTCAGAATGTAAATCTGGTATTTCTACATCTTTTACACCAATTCTTAAAAGCGATTCTCTTAATTTCATCATAGGTTCCATTTCGCCATGTACTAAAAATACTTTTTTTAGCGAGTAAATATTTGAGGAACTTACGAAATTTAAAAGGTCTTTCGCATCGCCATGTGCACTCATACTTTTAATGCGTTCTATGTCGGCATGTACTTTGTACATATCTCCAAATATACGTACTTGTGGATTGCCATTTAACAGCTGTCCTCCTAACGATTGAGGCTCGCAGTGCCCAACAAATAATATAGTGTTTTTAGAGTTTTCTATATTATTTAAAATATGGTGTTTCACTCTACCAGCATCTGCCATCCCCGACGAAGAAATGATAACACAAGGCTCAGGCATTGCGTTTAAGGCCTTACTTTCATCAGAATCTTTTATATAATGCAAACCTTTAAATCCGAAAGGATCTTTATCTACCGCTAGTATTTTTTGCATTACCTCGTTATAATAATGTCTATGTTTTTTTATTACGGCTGTGGCTTCGGTAGAAAGTGGACTATCTACATAATATTTCAGGGGTGGTAATTTTTTTTCAAGCTCGAGATTATTTAAAGCTTGTAATATTTCTTGTGTTCTACCTACACTAAATGCAGGTATAATTAATTTGCCTTGTTTTTCGAGGCAAGTATATATTATATTGGCTAATAATAACTCCTCGGTATTATCCTCTTCATCGTGTAATGAATCGCCATAAGTACTTTCTAAAATTAAATAATCACTTTCAGGAAATGCTTGTGGAGCTCGAAGTATAGGATTATCGTATTGCCCTACATCTCCCGAAAATGTAACCCTTGTTCTCGTATCTTGATATGTCATATCAAGATGCACAGATGCACTACCTATCATGTGTCCAGCATCTTGAAGCTGCAAGTCTATACCTTGAAATATATTGGTAGATTGATTGTATTCTATAACTTGAACAAGTTCTAAAACGGCCTCTACATCTTGTGTTGTATATAGAGGTTTAAGAGATGGTTTCCCTTGTTTAGCTCTTTTTTTATTGATGAATTTTATATCGGATTCTTGGATATCTGCACTATCGTAGAGCATAATTTCCAATAAATCGCGTGTTCCAGCAGTACAATAAATAGGACCGTTAAATCCATGTTTTACTAGTCGAGGTAATAAGCCCGAATGGTCAATATGAGCATGCGAAAGAACCATTGCGTTTAAACTGGCAGGGTCGAAGCCCCAATTTCTATTTAATTCATCGGTTTCTTTACCATGCCCTTGAAACATCCCACAATCTAAAAGTATGCGTATGCCATTTTTAGATTCAACTATATGTTTACTGCCCGTTACACAACGTGCTGCACCATGAAATTCTATCTTGCTATTCCTCATTATCGTCGAAAGGTGTTAAGTCTATATTTTCAATTTGCCCATTATTATCGTTCTTTCCAAATCTCCATATTAAGGTAAGCATTCCTATTAAACTTTCTCGCTTACGGTTTCTATATTCTCTAAAATTCGAGCCTTGAGTATTGGTTAATGTTCTATCAGTATTTGCAAAATCGGTCACGCTAAGGGTAACAGATAATCTGTTTTTAAAGAACTCTTTTCGCACACCAAAATCAAAATAATATCTCCAAAATGTAGTTTTTTGTGGCCCAACCTGCGGACTCAAAACAGTTGAACTAAGTTGTAAAACCATATTCTTCCAAACACGTACAGAGTTCATTAATTTTAATTGTCCACCTATATTATTTTGACTTAAATCGGACTCTAAATTCGATGCATCAATCTTGAAATAATAAAGGTTCAATCCACCTTGCAAAGTCCAGCGTTTATACATTTGAGTACGTATGCTAAATTCTACACCCGCACTATGCGAATCTTTTAAGTTTTCATAGGTGTTTTGAGTAATTCCAGTTAATGGATCTAAACTGGCAAAACGGCCTATAACTTGCGTGCTATATTTGTAATAAAGTGCACTTGTAATGAAGAATTTATTCTTGTCGTAGGTATAAAGAAATTCTGTAGAATGAGTAAACTCTGGTTTTAAATATGGATTTCCATAACTTACCGTGAGTGGGTCTGAATAATCTGGGAATGGATTTATTTCAGATTTCGAAGGTCTGTTTACTCTTTTAGAGTAAGATAATCTTAATATATGCTGTTTTTGAGGTTTGAATGTTATAGATGCTGAAGGGTAATAATTGAAATATTTATTGATATTTTTCTGATTAATGGTTAATTGATCTACACGTATATGCGAGTATTCTGGACGTATACCAACTTTATATTTCCATTTTTTTATTTGATGCGCTAATTCTACATAACCCGCATAGATTTGTTCTGTATAGATAAAATGATTGCTGATTTGTGAATTGAAAAAGAGTTGGTTATAAAGTGGGTCTTCATCGTATCTTAATAAATTGGTATTGCTTGTACGATAAATAGATTTTGCTCCAATTTCAATTTCTAAGCCTTTGGGAAGAGGTAACTGATAATCTACACGCGAAGTGAATAAATGGAATTTTCTTTTTTCAAAAACTTGGTAATGTTCTCTTGGAGCAGTTTGAGTTTGATAATCTTGAGTCAAGAAGTTTCTTTCATAGTACCTATCAGCTGTATCAGGTTTTAATGAATAAGATACTTCAGCTTTTAGTTTGTGTTTTTTCGTGTTGAAAGTCTTATTGAAACCGACCGCAAAATCACCAGTAATACCTGATTCTCCTTCAATTCCAGTTCTCGTTTGGTTCGATAACCATAAATCGTAGCTTACCAAACTTTGTTGTTGAATTAAGAATCGTTCTTTGGTTTTGTATTGGTATTGGAAAGATGCATCCGCAAATAGGTTCCATTTTTCTTTAGGTTTATAATTGAAACTCAATCGCGAGAAATGGGTTCCTCCATAATTTTTTCCTCCATTTAAGCGGTTGAATTGAGTTTCGAAAGGCTGTTCATTTATCCGTTCGCTATAGTATTTACGTTGGAATTCGTTGTATCGATATGAATAGTCGAGCCCAATCATAACCTTGGGTGTTGCGTAGTCTAATCTTCCGAAAGCTCCGTATTTATTTTTAGTTCCTACATTTACTCCAATAGATCCTCTAAGTCCATTTAAGGCATTTTTCTTCATCACAATATTAATGATACCAGAGCTTCCATCGGCGTCGAAAGAGGCACCGGGGTTGGTAATAATTTCGATACGTTCTATGGAATTAGCGGGTAAATTAGCCAGGAAAGCTTCTCTAGCAGAGCCAGTAAGACCACTTTGCCGACCATCAATCCAAATTTGCACGCCTTTACTACCGCGTAGTTTTATTTTACCATTAGATTCAACTTGTACGAGTGGGATATTTCTGAATACCTCAAGCGCCGAACCTCCGTCGCCAGTTAAAATTTCTGAGGGAACGAAAATAAAACGGTCGTCTGGTGCATCTGATTGTCCAGTAATCTCTACGCCTTTTAAAACATTAGAAGGTTTAAGATAGATTTCACCTAAGCTTTTTACCTTATCTTTTTCAACGCAAATAGAGTCTTTTTGGTAAGATTTTAATCCAACATAGGTAATACTTACTTCGTAACAACCTGTTGGTACCATCATTTTGAATTGACCATTTTCGTTACTTACGACCCCATTTGCATATCCACTTTTATTCTTAATAACAATATTTGCGTGGAGTAGTGGTGCTTTAGAATCGGCATTAAATACAGAGCCACTAATGGTCCCCTGACCATAAGATTTAAAACTCAGGATAAATAGAAAAATAATAGGGTATGGAAAATAGGCTTTCAAGTGAAATGCTTTTTACAAACCTAATAAATAATTTAGAGTTTAGTAATAGGCATTTAGCTATTGATTTGATGAGCGAATAAATTGTTTGAATTCCTCGTAAGTACCAAGATAAACATTCAAGTCAACGGGTTCTTTAATTCCATCAACAGTTGCTTTATCTGTAATTTGCCAGAATTTAGCATTCATATTGCTTGGAATTAAAGGTTTATTTACGTAGTAATGTGCTAACCAAAAGGGATATTCATTAAAGTAACCATCTAAATGTTCGAGGTAGAAAGAAGGATTGGTGTAGATAATAGGTTTTTTACCAGTTTTTTCTTCAAGAACTTTAAGAGCTAATTTAAGATTAGTGCGAACTCGTACGCTGCTTAATCCGTCGGTAGTTTCAATGTCAATAACTGGAGGAAGAGTGAAGTTATGTTCTTTAATATTTGAATAGAAGAATTCCATTTGTTCTATGGGTGAAATATTACATCTAAAGAAGTGATAAGCTCCAACAAAGAGTCTAGATTTCTTACCAGAGTGAGCATTAAAATCGAAAAGAGGGTCTTTTAAGCTAGTGCCTTCAGTGGCTTTAATGAATGCAAAACTTAACCTACGGCCATTGTGTTCCATTTCGCTTAATGCCGTCCAATTAATATGCTTTTGGTATCTGCTAACATCAATGCCTATGGTATTATATTCAGTTGGGACAGAAGTTCCAAAACCTGTATATTTTTTAGGTGGATAGAAGTTATAGTATACGTATTGAATTTCTGCTCTATACTTGTATAGAAAGATGCATCCGAGTGCAAGAAAGGTGCTAAGCACTAGGGGGAATAGTTTCGATTTTTTCTTCTTTGCCACTGGCACAAAGGTTAAAAAAAAACCGCCCATTAAATATGGACGGTTCTGAAATAATGCTAATTATTATTAACGAATTAAAATTACATTTCCGAATTCGTTTAGATCCGTTCCGCTGATTAATTTACCTTGGATTCGATAAACATAAGAACCAGAAGGGGCGGCTTTCCCATTTCTCATTGTTCCGTCCCACCCTTTATAGATGTCGGAAGACTCAAATACTTTTTCGCCCCATCTATCAAAGATTGTGATTTGGAATTCAACTACACCAGATAAAAGTACCAATAATTCGTCGTTCAATCCATCGCCATTTGGTGTGAATGAACTAGGAATTAGTGGAGGCATTTGATTCACATTTATAATTGCTTGTCCGTACGCCACACAACCATTTGCATCGGTAACTTCAATGGTATAATTTGTTGTATTTACTGCAGTAATAATTGGGTTAGTGCAACTTGTACAGCTAACATCGTAAGTTGGAACCCAATTATATATATAAGGTTGAACTCCACCTACAGCATTAATTGGTACAGTTATAACATCACCTAAATTAATATTATAAATTACACTATCTACAATAAGTTGTGGTGGTTGAGTAAGAGTAATAACATCATTAAAATAACAACCATTTACGTCAGTAATACTGATATTATACGTTCCAGCAGGTAAGTGTTGGTTATTTAGAGAACCTTGCACTCCATTTAAGAAAACAGTAAATGGAGCAATACCTGTTTGCGGATTAAATACTATACTACCTGTAGCATCGCCAAAGCATGGAATATCATTAGCAATTGAGGTAAGTTCAATATTATCTCCAACTCCAACGGTAGTAGAACCTGTGAATGGACACGCATTTTGGTCGTAAACAGTAACGCTATAAGTACCTTGTGCGAGTCCAGTAGGGTCTTCGTTAGTATCTCCATTAGACCATAAGAATGTGAAGTTTGGAGTACCACCACTTACAGTAAGGTCAATTGAGCCATTGCTAGCACCTGGGCAGCTTTCAATTATAGAAGAGAATGAAAGGGTAGGAGTAGTACTCAATTCGCCTATAGAGAAGTTGATAGTTTCGTTACATCCATTGGCATCATTTATAGTTACACTATAATTGCCAAGAACGAAACCAGTTCCAATGTTAGAAGTATTATTGATGTCGTGAGACCATTCATATGTATACGGAGTTGTGCCACCTGAGGTTACAACCGTAGCTTTACCATCAGAGTCGCCAGGACATGTTACATCCGTAATATTTAAAACATTAATTAAAGGACTAGGAGAACCGACTGTAGCGCTATCAGGCCAAGTACATCCATTAGGATCGGTAAAAGTGAATTTATAGGTTCCGACACCTAAACCAGTAGCGGTAAAGCTAGATAGGTTAGGATCGTGATCCCATTGAATAGTTTCGCTACCAGTAGCACCTGGAACAATAACTTCAATTTCACCATCAGCCATACCAACACAGCTAATATTGGTAATATTTTTATTGGTTATAAAAGGCGCGTAATTAGTTATTACAAAAGGAGCTGAAGTTCCAGTACAGCCGTTATTATCAACTACAGTTACCGTGTGCGAACCCGCAGGAGCGAGGGTAGTTGAGGAGCTATCTCCAGTGCTCCAAGAGTAGCTAACATATGGAATAGTAGTACTTAACAATGAGCTAGAATTCTCACAAACTAAAGAATCGCCAGTAATAACTGGATTAGGGTTAGAGTATAAGTAAACCGTTTTACTTGTTTGAAGCGAACAGCCATTAATAGTAACTAAAACGTTATAAGTTCCCTGTGGCCCCGTAACAGATTGTTGATTACTAGAAGCAGGACCTACCCATTGGTAAGTAGTAAAATTTTCGTTAATTGTTAATGTAGCCGTACCACCTGTACAAATAGAGTCAGGACCACTAATAGTTGGATTATAAGGAGGAGCAGTAACATTAACTCCGAAAGTAATTGTGGTAGATTGAATTGGAACACCGTTATCAGTTGCAGTAACCGTAAAAGTTTGGAAGCCCGTAGTTCCAGGAGGTGGAGTATATGAATAATTTATTACAGAGGTTCCACCAGGTGTATTAGTATAGGTAAAGCCTGGAGGGCCTGTAGCAGTAATAGTAACAGTTTGATTTTGTTCTGGACCAGTAAAAGTGAGAGATCCTGAAGTAGTAGAGCCAACACAAATAGAGAATGGCGGGCCACTATTAGGCTCTAAAGTTCCACCTAAATATGCATTACAAGTATCTCCAACAAAAGTATAACCCGGAACATTTGGAGCTACAAGAACAGGAGGAACATTTACAGAGTTACATACGTTAAATTTAAAGCTTTTATTATCTAACCAACTCACTTGGTTATTTGTTGCATTGGGGCCAAAATAAGTTGTTCCTGGGCTATTAAAGCGTCCAATCATATTAAAATTAACACCATTACCCCAATTGGCACCAACAATAGCTGGCGACCCACCAAAACCGTTCGACCCTTGAGATGCATCACCAGTAGTCCACTCCATATCTACATAACAGAAGCCGACATTATTTCCAATTCCTACTACGCTATCATTACCATCAGTAAGTATAGCGGAGAAGGTATTTCTTTTGTCGCCATTCGTGTTATAATATCCAACATTTTCCCAGTTCACATAGAGGGCTGTAGGAGTAATTTTGTAGCGTACTTGCCCTAATCCACCTCTAGTATCAACATCAGCCCAGAAGGGAGCTACCATGATAAAGTTTGAATTTGGGAATACAACTGGTGTAAAGGTACCGTATGAACTACCAAATGAAATATTACCATTGTTATTAATGTATACTACATTAAAATAACTTCCGTAAAGGCAAAAGTTGAATGGTAAAGTAATGGCAGGAGAAGAGCAGTCGTCGCAGGCAGTAAGCGTTGACCAAGAACCGTCTGATGGAGTGTAACAGTCGCAACTAGATGATTGTGGCTGAACTCCAGATTGGCCTGGACCAAAAACCCCCGAAGTATTTCCTGGTATAATTCCCGCTGGCGGACCTGGAAGATACCCGTTTAAAGTCCCATTTAACTTTTGTTGTTGGTATTCGGGGGAGTCAACAACAGGTAGTGAAACTTGACTGTAAGCTAATGCTGTACTACAAAAAATGAGACAAGCCGTGATTAAATTTTTCATTACTGGTAGGTTTAACAATCCAAACTTATTAAGAAATTTTAACAATTCGTAATAAGCATACATAAATTAACAAAAAAAAATTGAAGGACAACTGTTAAAATTCTTTTAATTGCCCTAAATATGCGTTAATCAGATAATTTAAACTTTTTACTTGTTAAATTTACACATGCTTCCTAAACGAGAAATGTTACAAGCCTTTGTAATGACCATAGCATTACTAGGTATTTTGTCTTTGCAAACCTATTGGTTCTTAGCCTCTCTGCAATTGAAGGAGGAGCAATTCGATAGGGCTGTTAAGACCGCTTTATTGCATGCCACCAATGATATTAAGCAAAACGCGGTAGAAGAATTATTCACGCCTGAAGCTGTTCGCCCATTCGTTACTCCAGAAACGAAAAGTGGAATTTTTAAAAAGGATACTTTACCAGATGGTAGTGTTTTCGAAACCATTTCTACCAAAACGGTTGTCGATTCTTTAGAAAAACAAGGGATATCTTATTTGCCTGGAGAGTTTTTCTCGAATATTTTCGGGAAAATGAATAGCATTCTCTCTAAAAAAAGCTC
>DATCKI010000266.1:0-2672 GCA_036562365.1 Bacteroidia bacterium
CTTATAACCGTTTTCGATTCTCTGTTCAATTGGAACATTTTGCCAGTTGCTTACATCTGTTCTACCTTTTAGGTAGATATCTTCTTTATAAATAAGTCCTACACTATGAGCATATACTTCTTTACTCGAAATATAATATACAGAATCTTCGTAAGATTTATTTGTTAATGTAAGAGTATGCTGATAAGTGTTTCCAGGAATAGAATAACTATTCTCAATATGTGCTGCAGACCAGAAATCTGGCATACCAAAGTTTTTAGCATTTCTATTTATACTATCTCCATTAACAATAGGAGTATGTAAAAGCACATATTTAATGTTATTTTGAGTTCTTTCTATAGTATATTCTTTGTTGTTTTTATTGTAATACTTTTGGATATAAGCATAACCAACAAGACCAAATCCAGAATTTACACCTCCTTTGCGTTCTATTTTAACACGAGTTTGAAGGCCACCCGTATTATCTGGCACATCGGTTTCATAGGTTTCGCGGTATTCGAATTTAATAACCCCACTTGAGTCGGTAGTCCAATACGAACTATCCACCTCATAATGATATTGATGCCCTATATCCACTGGGATATATAAATTTTTATCAGCCAAATCTGGACCCTTTTCTTTCTTACAAGAAAAGACGAAAAGGGATAGAGCAAAAATCGCAAGTAAGGATTTTAGATTGCGCATATTTTAATGTTTATTAAGAATCAAATATACAGAATTGGGAATATAATCCAAAAACTAACTCAAAATAAATCCACCTGCCACAACATCAGTACCTTCATAGAAAACAGCACTTTGTCCAGGTGTTGATGCTGAAACTTCGCCTATAAATTCTGCACGTATCATATTTCCTTCTTTGTACAAACGAGCTGGAGCTCCTTTGTCTTTATAGCGAATCTTTCCTATAACTTCCATTCCATCAGTAATCTCAGCATATTTACCCATATTAATATCGCGCACATAGATTTCAGAAGTCATTAAATCTTCTTCATCACCTAATACTACCGTATTGGTATCTGCATCTATTTTCACAACAAATTTAGGTTTACCCAATGCAATACCTAAACCTTTACGTTGCCCAATGGTATAAAATGGATAACCTTCGTGTTTTCCTAAAACTTTGCCATTAATATCTACGAAGTTTCCACCTTGCACTTTTTCTTGAAGTCCAGGTACTCTACGCTTCAAAAAACCTCTATAATCGTTATCAGGAATAAAACAGATTTCGTAACTCTCGGCTTTTTTAGCAAGTGCAGTATATCCATAATCTGCAGCCATTTGACGAATTTCTGTTTTACGATATTTACCTAAAGGTAAAAGTGTTCTTGAAAGGGCTTCTTGCGATAAACCCCAAAGCACATAACTTTGGTCTTTATTTTCATCTAAACCTTTAGAAACAACATAACGTCCATTCTCGAAACGTACATTTGCATAATGACCCGTTGCTATATAATCGCAATCTAATTTATCTGCTCTTTTAAGTAGAGCATCCCATTTTATGTGAGTATTACAAAGTACGCACGGATTTGGAGTTCTACCTGCGATATATTCATTGGTAAAATTATCAATAATAAAGTCGCCAAACTCTTCTCTAATATCTAAGATAAAATGCGGGAATCCCTTATCTACAGATAAAGCCCTAGCATCATTGATATCATCTAAACTACAACAACCTGTTGTTTTACGTTCACCACCTGAGCTAGCATAATCCCAGGTTTTCATGGTAATACCTATAACCTCGTAACCTTGTTCGTGTAACATTAAAGCGGTAACACTACTGTCTATACCACCGCTCATTGCTACTAAAACTCTTTTATTCTTTGATTCCATCTGGAGTGTTAACTTTTATGGGAGTTAAAGGATGGGTAATTATATCCATATCCTTTTCGTTCATACCCCCGTGCCTATACATAACTTTACGTTCAGGAACGCCTTTTGAATTATATTGTACCCATAAACCATGACGCTTACCATTAATGTCGTGCGCACCTTGCGCCTTCTTAGTTCCATCAGGATAATAAAATACTGCTGGACCAAATGGCAAACCATTTTTATGTGGAATATTACTGTGTAATTTACCGTCAGAGAAATATTGTTTTACCTCTCCCTCTCGTTTCCCATCTACATATGTCCCCTCTTCCATAAGAGCATTCGATTTTAAATAGAAGATCTTATATGGACCATTTAAAACACCTTTTGAATAATTCTCAATAGAACGTAAAGCTCCATCTTCCGAATAATACTTCCATTCTCCATCTTTCAATTTGTCGACATATGTACCTTCTCCAACTTTAAAACCTAAACTATCATAAACAACAGCTTTACAGGTTTTATTATCGGCCTGGTAATCCATCTCTGCTTTCATCTTTCCATTTGGGAAATACAGCTTGAATAAACCCTGAGGTTTATTATTCTTATATATTCCTTCGCTCTTCAAAGCATTATTAGGATAAAATGTTCTCCACAAACCCTGCTTTTGGCCTTTGGGGTCTGTAAAGTTTATATCCTGAGCAAATAAAGCAACTGAAAAACAAACAGATACAATCAAAAAGAGAAACTTTTTCATATTTAGATTACAAAGGTACTACAAATTATACGAGCCTACCTATTTGAAGTTTAGGCATTAACTAAAAATAAATATTTTTTTAAGAAAATTGTCAAGAGTTATAACT
>DATCKI010000270.1:0-20823 GCA_036562365.1 Bacteroidia bacterium
GTCGGGGTGACGGTCGTTTGGGGCATTGCAGATTACAATTTCGGGTTTATATTTACGAATAGCACGAATAACTTTTAGGCGGTGTTCGGCATCATTTTCAAAGAATCCATCTTCCATTTCAAGGTTTTCGCGAACTGAAGCTCCAATAATAGAAGCTGCATTTTTAGCTTCATCTAGCCTTTTTTCTACGGTACCTCGGGTTCCAAGTTGCCCTAAAGTAAGGTCAATAATTCCTACTTTTTTACCGAGTTTAACATGTTTAATTAATGTACCACCACATCCTAATTCAACGTCGTCGGGGTGCGCGCCAAAGGCCAAAATGTCTAATTTATTCATTTCCTTCAATCCAATTTAAAATTTCCTCGTCGAGAGGTGAGGTAGTTGGAGCTAATTGCTTCACAAAATTACCATTTTCATCAATTAAATATTTATGGAAATTCCATTTAGGTTCCGAAGAATTAGGCTGATCGCTAAGCCAAGCAAAGATTTTATCTCTATTTTCACCTATTACATGACGTTTTGAAAATAAAGGGAAATTAACTCCATATTGCGATTCGCAGAATTGAGCTATTTCTCCATCAGAACCTGGTTCTTGTCCCATAAAATCGTTAGAAGGGAAGCCAAGTATGGTAAAGTTTTGATCTTTATACTTCGTATATAATTCTTGTAGAGGACCATATTGTGGGGTTAAACCACAAGCACTTGCAGTATTTAGTACCAAGATTTTTTTGCCTTTAAATTGAGAAAAGTCAATCTCTTTCCCTTCTAAAGTGTTGGCTTTGAATTGATGAAAGCTCATATGTATTGATTTTATAAAACAAAGGTACATTTACTTAAGCATTAATTCAATGTACTTTTCACGGTTTTTCAGGATTTTTTCAAATGGAAAATTGGGAGTATTTAGACCCTATTTTTGTTCACGTGGGTTATCTTTTTATTTTTGTAGAATGGGTATTTATGCCTTGTAAAATTTGAACTTTACAATGAAAAAAATTATCGCAGGAAACCATAAAATGTTTACCAATTTAGAATCCTCTAAATTGCTTGCTACTGAGTTGATTTCCAAAAATACAGGTTATGATAAGGCGGAGGTAGTTCTAATTCCTCCTTTCCCATTTTTACATCCTGTTCAACAAATTATAGCTGATTCTTTCTTACAATTAGGTGCTCAAGATTGTAGTGCTTATGCCGAAGGGGCTAGAACTGGAGAAGTATCGGCTTCTATGCTTAAAAGTGTACATGCTCAATATGTTTTAATTGGTCATTCTGAACGTAGATTATACTGTAACGAATCGCACGATACGCTTAAAATGAAAATCAATTGTGCCCTCGACGAAGGTCTTGTGGCTATTTATTGTTTTGGAGAAAATGAAGAGGAATTTACAAGTGGACAACGTTTCAATGTAATTGAAAAACAATTGGCTACCGTGTTCGAATCTCTTTCTAACGACGAATTAGACCATCTTATTTTAGCATATGAACCTGTTTGGGCCATTGGAACCGGAAAAACTGCAACTGTAGATCAGGCGGTTGAAGTACATAGCTTTGTACGTGAGCTGTTGGCCTTGAAATATGGACAAGATTTAGCTAAATCTATCCGCATTATTTATGGTGGCAGCGTTAAGCCTAATAATGCAAAAGAACTTTTGGCCGGACTTAACATAGATGGTTTATTAGTTGGTGGTGCATCGCTAAATGCTAACGATTTTTCTGAAATTATTCAAGCCGTGTATTAATGGAATATTTAGAGTTAAAAATTAAAGTAAAACAAGAGTTCGATAAGGAACAATTAGAAGATATATTAGCTTCTATTTTAGTGGATTATGGCTTTGATAGTTTCAGTGCCGAAGGCGACTATTTTATGGCTTATATACCTAAAAATGCAGAACATTCTAAAGATGAAATTCAAGATGTAATAGGAGAGTGGTCCGATTCTTTTGAATGGGTGCAACATGCGGCTCAAAACTGGAATCAGGTTTGGGAAGAGTCTTTCGACCCAGTAGAAGTTGACGATTTTGCTTTTGTATATGCTCATTTTCATGAAGCTAAACCTGGTTTCGAACATTATATAAAAATTACACCTAAAATGTCGTTCGGTACCGGACATCACGCAACAACTCGTTTGGTTATGCGTTTAATGAAAGGGATAGATTTTGAAGGCCGTTCGGTTTTAGATATAGGAACAGGAACAGGAATTTTGGCCATATTGGCTAAACAACTTGGAGCAATTAAAATTGTTGGTACCGAAATTGAACCTTGGGCTCTGGAAAATGCAGAAGAGAATTTTAAAATGAATGATGTAAACGAATTTATCCTCATCGACGCAAATGTGCAAGCTAATAACTATGGAGTGTACGATGTGGTAATAGCTAACATTAATAGAAATACTATTTTGGCTTTAAAAGAAGAATTGTTTGCTGATGTAATTTCGGGAGGACACCTACTTTTAAGTGGTTTTTACGATAGAGACCGCCAGATATTAGAACCGGTATTTAACCAAAATGGTTTTGAAGTAGTGCGCTACGAACTTGAAAATGACTGGTGTGCTATGCACCTTAAAAAGAATTAAGCATGAAAAAATTACTCGTATTAAGTTTCACCCTCACACTTGCTTTATCACAGCTTTTTGCACAAACTAAAACTTTTTCTGAAAGTAAAACAGTATTTGTTTCAGAGGCGAAAAACTTATTACTAACTACAGATAGAACGCAAGGAAAATACTATGCCGATAAGCTCGATTCGCTCTTAAAAGTTAATGCTTTGAACGATGAGACTACGAAAATTGCTGCAGGTTTTTTCAATAAAATGACCGCTAAACGCTGTAGAACTTACCCACATTTTTCTTCGTATCTAGAGGTAATGTTTACTCTAATTAATACGGGTAAAATTGGAATGTTTGAACAATTTACGCAAAGTGCTGAACATGTACTAAGCGCAAAATCTATTACCACCTTAGGAAATTATTTAGAGGCAATTAATCTCTATTTTAAAAGCTCTATTATAAATAAAACTCAGATTTTAGAATGGTTTACACGTTATGGTGGAACTCAATTTGTATTCGAAAAAGGAAAAGATCCTTATGTGGTTTTTACTAATGTTGATTTAGTTTGTCTCTCTCGAAAAGATAGTTCTGTAATTAAAAATACCGACGGGGTTTGGAATATCTTAGAGAATACATGGACAGGTAAAAAAGGAAAAGTAACTTGGGAAAGGACTGGACTTCCGTCGAGTGCTGTATTTGCTGAATTAAAAGATTATAAAATTCAACTTAAATCAGCAGAATATAAAGCCGACTCAGTTGAATTTACTCATATAGGATTCTTTAAAGGGACTTTATTAGGACATTTAGAAGAGAAAATTCTTGCAACTACAACAGAAGATCGTGTTTTATATCCTCGATTTTCGAGTTATGAAAAACGAGTTAAGCTAGATAAATTAGTAGATGGCGTTCGATACGAAGGTGGTTTTAATATACGTGGTAACCGCTTCATGGGAATTGGTGATATAGAAAATCCGGCTTATATCTTTATAGATCGAGAAGAAAAGCCTTTTATTTCTATGGCAGCACTTTCTTGGAGTTTTAAAGAAAATCAAATCATAGGTGAACGTGTTGCAACTTCTATCTATTTGTATGGCGAAGGAAATACTGTCGATAGTATTTATCATCCGGGTTGTCAGGTTAAATATTTTACAGATAAGAAAGAACTTATTTTAAGTAGAATGGGCGATGGAGTGAATAGAAGTAAGTTTAGTAATACATATCAGAATTTAGATTTCGATCCTGACGCCTTAACTTGGAGAGTAAAAGAGGATAAAATTTTATTTTCTCAGGCTTTAGGTTCTTCTTCGGATAGTGCAACATTCTTTAGCGATAATTATTTCAGACAAAGACTTTATGATAGGTTGGCAGGTTTTGGAGATCCAGACCCTCTACGCTTAATTTTAATGTATTGCGAAAAGAATGATACCCGAACCTTCACTATTCAAGAAATGGCTAAGTTCTTTAAAGATGATGTGAACGATATTAGGCTGCTCTTAACCCGGTTGAGTATTGAAGGTTTTGTGAATTATAATTCCGATAACGAAAGAGCTGAAGTTAAACAGCGTTTCTTGAATTTTATTGGTGCACGTTATGGTAAAAACGACTACGACGTAATTGAAATTGGCTCAAAAGCGGTTAAACCATATGGATTCTTAAGCTTACTAGATAATAGAATGGAGGTTTTTGGGGTCACGCGTATTCCTATGTCCGACTCACAACGCGTAGTTTTATATCCCGAAAATCAGCATGTGGTCATAAAAAGAGATCTAGATATGAGTTTTAATGGAGGTGTAGTAGGAGGTCAATTTACCTTCTTAGGTAAAAAATACGACTTCGATTATAAACTCTTTAAAATAAGTATGCCTACAGTAGATACTATATTGTTGCGTGTAAGAAGATTATTACCTGATGAGTTTGGACAATATCCGCCTATAGTTTTAAAAACTCCAATTGAATCTGTAAGTGGATTTTTAGAGATCGATCATCCTGATGGAAAATCGGGTTTGAAAGCTATTTCAACCTATCCTATATTCACAAGTACTAAGCCAAGTTACACATATTATAGTCAGAAATATGTAGAAGGTGGTGTATATCCAAGAGAAACATTTTTCTTCCAAATAGATCCGTATGTGTTAGATAGTTTGGATATTTTCAATCCACGCAGATTAGCACTTCCAGGTACATTTACTTCAGCTGGAATTTTCCCAGATATAAGAGAAGAATTAAATGTAATGCCCGATTATTCATTAGGATTTTCAGGAGAAACTGGGAAAGCAGGATTGCCAGCTTATGGAGGGCCAGCGAAATTTTTCAATAAGTTATACTTATCTAATCAAGGTTTAAGAGGAAAAGGAGTTTTAGAATATTTAAATTCTAAAACCAAGGGTGAAGATTTTAGATTTTACCCAGATTCTATGAATGCTTGGGCGCAAGGTTATACTATAGAGGCAAATGCAAAAACACCTGATGTTTCTGGCGACTCAGTATATATACATTGGGAACCTAAGAAAGGCGTTTACGATGTAAAAAACTTAGGAAAACCTTTTGATATGTATAAAGGTAGCGTTAAGTTGAATGGTCATGTAGCATTAAAAGCTGATGGAAGCCTTGGTGGAGGCGGAGTTGTAGATATAGGTAATGGTATAGTAAAGGCAAAGAAAATCAATTTTAGTCCGAAGAAATTTAACTCAGATAGCGCCGATTTTCAACTTAAAAACCTAAATGCCGATGATATAGATACAAATGGTATTGCCTTTAGTACCACGAATATGAAAACGGAAATAAATTTCGAAGAGCAAAAAGGTAAATTCGAAGCGAATGATGCCAATGCTTTTGTAGATTTTCCAGTTAATCAATACAAAGCTTTTAGTGATAAAGTAGATTGGCATATGAAAACTAATTACGTAGAGCTAAAAGCAAATAAAGGAAATACTGATGGATTCAAGTTTTTATCTTATAATAAAGACACCGATTCATTAGAATTTAGAGCACAAACGGCACTTTTTAAACCTAATGAAAAGAGAATAGAGAGCGAAGGGGTAAAATATATAGATGTAGCAGATAGTAGGGTAATGACTAAAGACGGCAAAGTAAATATTTTACGTAGAGCCGATTTAGAACCATTAAAGGGCGCAGAAATTCAAATGCCTACTGGCGTGCAACATCACTTAATTAAAAATGCTGATGTAGATATTTTAGGTAAATATGCCATAGGTGGTACTGGTGAGTATTTCTATAAAGATAAAACTGGTCGTGAACAGATTATTAAGATTTCTAAGATACATGTCGACGAAAAACGTCAGATGACTGCGCAAGGAATTATTGAACCAGAAGATAGTTTGAAATTAATGCCACATGTATTATTCAAAGGAGAATTTAATTTGTATGCACAAAATCCGGAGCCAGAAATTAATGGATTTGTGACCATGGAACACGACTGTATTTTATTTGGAAAAAGATGGATGAGAACCAAGGGATTTATTGGTGAAGGTGATATTGCTATTCCTGTTCCAGAGGATGCTAAAGACGATAAACAAACTCCAATTTTCAATGGTTTTGCCTTTGCAAACGATAGTTCTGGTATATATCCAGTATTAATGGCTTCAAAGAAATTTCACTCCGATTATGAAGCATTATCAATTCACGGTTTCTTAAAATATGATGCGAATTTAGGTGAGTATAGAGTGGCGTCGAAAGAGAAATTGGAAAACCCTGATTTAATTGAGAATTACGTAGCTTTCAATCCGCGTCAATGTAGTGCGTATGGAGAAGGACCTTTAGAATTAACTGGAAAGTTAGGTCAAGTAAGTGTTAATACTGCTGGAGTTATAAAATTTTTACCTCAAGATACTATTACTGAAGTAGAAGGGGTAATCGGTATAGACTTTAAAATGGATAATGCTCTATGGAAATATTTGGCAGATAGATATAAATCGTACAACGAAAGTGCCCCAGATTTTACAGAAGGACAAACCATGAAAAATTTGCTTTATCTATTGAAACCAGCAGAAAGAGCACGTTTTAAAGATAGAGCAGAAAATGGAAAATTAGATAAAATGCCAGGTGTATTAGGTAGTAGTATTTTCTTTACCGAAGTTACCTTAACTTGGAATAAAAAGAAACGTTCGTTAATGTATGGTGGCCCAGCGAATTTACTTACTATGAATGGTAATTTATTCGATAATGGCGTGACTGTATATATTGAAGTTATTCGTAAAAAATCGGCTGAAGGGGTAAATTTCTTAATTGAATTTGGGGATGGTAGTATGTACTACTTCAGTTACAGAAATAATACTATGCAAATTTTCTCTACTGATAACGAATTTAATAAAGTGTTTACAGGATTAGATGGTAAGCAAAGAGTATTTGAAAGTAAAGATTTACCTACTTATCAAACCGTACTGGGAACACAGAGAAGATTAGATCAATTTAAAGCGCAATTTGAATAAATATGATTTGGATAATTAGCGCCATTTTAGGCTATTTATTAGGAAGTATTCCTTCGGCAGTTTGGTTTGGAAAATGGTGGCATAATATAGATGTAAGAGAATACGGAAGCGGAAACGCTGGAGCCACAAATGTATTTAGAGTATTAGGAAAAAAAACGGGATTTACTGTATTAATTGCGGATATTCTAAAAGGGGTATTAGCAGCTTCTTTACCTCGTTTTATTCCCCAAATTTTAGATATTGAATTGGATGGATATGAAATGTTAAATATGTGTATTTTAGGTGGATTAGCAGCTGTGGTTGGACATTTATATCCTGTTTTTGCCGGATTTAAAGGAGGTAAAGGGGTAGCAACTATGTTAGGAATTATGCTTGCTTTACAAACTGTGCCCACTTTAATTAGTGCTGCTGTTTTCTTAGTTGTATGGTTTTCGTTCCATTATATTTCACTTGCAAGTATGTGTGGGGGCATAGTTTTTCCTATAGCTTATATTTTTCTAAGTGCAAATAAAACTATACCAATGACAATAGTTGCATTTGTATTACCATTGGTATTAATATATACGCATAGAAGTAATATTAAAAAATTAATGATTGGTACTGAAAATAAGATGAATCCATTTAAAAAGAAAGCTTCTTAAAAAATAGTTTATTGTGTATATAGCTGAAATATAGGGTGGTATAAATAAAGTGCTACTATATTGAAAAAACTGTAGTAAATTGTAACATGTTGATTTAAAACACTTGCAAAACTCATAGAAATAACTACCTTTGTCAAGCTTATTTAAAAATATTAAAATAGAAAAAGAAGATGAAAGGCTTAACTAAACTTTTCGCAGGCGTATTCGCTGCATCGATCTTAGCTTCTTGTGGTGGTGGAAATACACCTGACAAAGCTGCAAAAGAATTCTTAACTGCTGTTAAAGCAGGTGATAAAGCTAAATATGATTTAGTTTCTACTGAAGATACTAAAAGCATGTTAGCTAGTGGTGGTTTTAAAGTTTCTGAAGTAAAAGATGTAAAATGTTCTACTTTAAGCGATACAACTGCTACTTGTACTTATTGTTGTGAAGAAGGTAAAACTGAAGCTTCTTCTTTAAACTTAGTAAAGCGTGCTGACAAATGGTTAGTAGACATGAAAAAAGAAGGTGGCGATTTAAACGCTATCTCTGAAGCTTTCGGTTCTATGGTTCCTGATTCTTTAGAAGAAGGTGAAGAAGAATTAGAGCTTGATGCTAACGAATAATCATATTCAGAAAATAATTGAGAAAAGCTCCATCTTATTGATGGAGCTTTTCTTATTTTTGGGCCATGTTAAAAACGAAAATTTATTTATCTCTATTCTTTGTTGGGCTATTTGCATTAGGTTTTGTATTATTTGATGTTTTCAGAGTAGAAGCTAACGATAGAGCTTTAGAGATGTATAAAGATCCCTCTAAATTCTATAAGCTTAAAAAGAAAGATATTGCAAAGCTTAAAAACGGAGATATTATTTTGCGTAAAGGTCATGGATCTGTTAGCGATATTATTGATAATATGTATCCAACAGGTTATCACTTATCGCATTGTGGAGTTTTGATTAAAGAAAATGATAGTCTATACGTAGTTCATACTGTAAGTAGCGAATTAAGTCAGGTTGATGGTGTACAAACCGAAGCTCTTGATAAATTTGTACGTGAAAGTGTACGCAACTCTATCATGGTTGTTCGTCCGAAGCAAGACTCTATTACCCGCGATAAAATAGCTGAAGCAACATTAAGCTTTTTAGATAAAGGGATTAAATTCGATCACTCTTTTGATATTTCAGATACCACTAAATTCTATTGTACTGAATTAATTTTCCAAGCTTATTTGAAAGTATTTGGTGAAGATATGTTCACCGAACGTCTTTCTACCGATCATCCTAACTATTTAGGAATTGATGCTTTGTTAGATACCACTAAATTTGAACGCATTATTACACATCAAGCTTTTGATGAAAAACATTTACCTAAATAGTTAGGTATTTACCATCAATTTTAAAAAAAATCTAACTCTAAAATACATATGGCGACAGCTTGCTGTCGCCATAATTCTGCCAATATTTGTCGCTCATCCAACCTGAAATTTTATAAAGTTGAATGCGACGAATAGATGTAATGAGCTAATTTTATTCGAAGCGTAAGTGTTTTACAGATTCTCCACTATCTCTTAATTCCATTAGAGATTCAATACCTATTTTTAGGTGATTATTCACGTATTTTTCAGTAACAATTTTGTCGCTAGCTTCTGTTTTAACTCCTTCTGGATAAAGTGGATTATCGCTCACGAGAAGAAGAGCTCCGTGAGGGATTTTATTTGCAAATCCAGTTATAAATAGAGTAGCGGTTTCCATATCAATAGCCATAGCACGAATCTTCTTCAAATATTCTTTAAAGTCGGTATCGTGTTCCCATACTCGGCGGTTAGTAGTATAAACGGTACCAGTATAATAATCTAGGTTATTATTGCGTATGGTATGCGAAACAGCCATTTGAAGGCGGAATGAAGGGAGAGCTGGCACTTCGGTAGGGAAGTAGTCGTTACTTGTACCTTCGCCTCTTATAGCTGCGATAGGTAAAATAAGGTCACCAAGTTTATTAATATCTTTTAGTCCGCCACATTTACCTAAGAAAAGTACAGCTTTAGGGGCTATAGCGCTAAGTAGGTCCATAATAGTAGCAGCCATAGGCGAGCCCATTCCGAAGTTAATAATAGTAATATCGTTAGCCGTAGCTGTCTGCATAGGTCTATCTTGACCTTTAACTTCAACATTAAATTGTTCTGCGAACATGTGAACATAGTTCACAAAATTTGTAAGCAAGATGTATTTTCCGAATTCTTCCAATGGGGTACCAGTGTATCTAGGTAACCAGTTATTTACAATTTCCTCTTTTGTCTTCATAATAATTTACAAAAAAACGGACCGCAGTCCGTTTAAACATTAATAGTGCAAATATATTAAGCTTCTTCTAATAATTCAGCACCTAAACCACTACGAATTATAGTGATTTCTTTACCCGTACAATCGAGTACGGTACTAGGTTCATTATTTCCAAATCCACCATCGATCATTAAGTCGGCTTTACCTCCTAATCTATTATAAATGAGTTCAGGGTTAGTGGTGTATTCCACGTCATCATCTTCATTATGAACAGAAGTACTAAGAAGAGGGTTTCCGAGACTTTTCACAATTTGTTGAGAAATGCGATTATCAGGGATACGAATTCCTACGGTTTTCTTTTTATAACCGAAGATTTCGGGCACTTTACCATTTGCATTAAGAATAAATGTAAATGGGCCAGGCAGGAAACGATTCAAAGCTTTAAAGACGTTATTATCCATTGGTTTGGTATAACTTCCTAAAGGTCTCACATCCGAAAGGATAAGTGAGAAATTAGCTTCATCAAGTGTAACACCTTTAATAGCACAAAGTTTTTGGACGGCGTCTTTATTATGAGCGTCGCATCCAAAAGCGTATACCGTATCGGTAGGATAGATGATTACTCCCCCATCTCTTAAAATAGAAACAATTTTTTCGATTTGTGCTTCACTTGGTTGAAGCTCGTTTAATTTGAGAATCATATGCTGAAAAATTTTTGGTTTCAATTTATTTTGCTGCGTTTTGGGCAGCTTTGGCATGATCTTCTAAGAACTGTTTTAAACCATTATCGGTTAAAGGATGTTTTAGAAGTGCCATAATTGCATTAAGCGGGCAAGTAACTACGTCGGCACCCACTTTAGCACATTGAATTATATGCATAGGATGACGAACTGATGCCGCTAAAACTTGAGTTTGGTAGCCATAATTAGAATAAATCTCAACGATTTCGTCAATTAGATTCATACCATCTGTAGAAACGTCGTCTAAACGACCAATGAAAGGAGATACGTAAGTAGCCCCAGCTTTAGCCGCTAAAAGTGCTTGACCAGCTGAGAATACTAAAGTACAATTGGTACGTATACCTTTAGAGCTGAAATATTTAATTGCTTTTACGCCATCTTTAATCATAGGAACCTTCACTACGATTTGTGGATGTAGTGCAGCAAGTTTTTCTCCTTCTGCTATCATTTCATCGTAGGTAGTTGAGATTACCTCTGCGCTAACGTCTCCATCGACAATCTCACATATTTTTAAATAGTGATCTAGTACATTTTGATCTCCTGTTATTCCTTCTTTTGCCATTAATGATGGGTTAGTGGTAACTCCATCTAATACTCCTAATTCTTGTGCTTCTTTGATTTGACTTAGATTTGCCGTGTCGATAAAGAACTTCATTGTTGTTTTACTTTTGGTGTTTAAATATATAAAAATTTAAGTGTATTTTTAAGTCTTTAAGGAATTTTTAATCTTTCCTTAGCAAAGTTTTTTTACAAAAAAAGCATTGTTCTTTTTGGGAAACAATGCTTTCTTTTTGCTTTTCGTTTTTTTATTTGAAGGCATTTATGCCAGTAACGTCCATACCTGTAATTAGAAGGTGTATATCGTGAGTACCTTCATAGGTAATAACCGATTCAAGGTTCATCATATGACGCATTATACTGTACTCCCCAATAATACCCATTCCACCTAACATTTGACGAGCTTCGCGTGCAATTTGAATGGCCATATGTACGTTATTACGTTTTGCCATTGATATTTGTGCGGGAGTAGCTCTATCTTCGTTTTTAAGTACTCCTAATCTCCAAGTTAACAATTGAGCTTTGGTGATTTCTGTAATCATCTCAGCTAATTTCTTTTGTTGTAATTGGAATCCAGCAATAGGTTTACCAAATTGTTTTCTTTCTAAAGAATAGCGTAAGGCTGTATCATAACAATCTAAAGCAGCTCCAATTGCACCCCAAGCAATACCATATCTTGCGCTATTTAAACAGCTTAAAGGTCCTTTTAATCCTCTAATAGTTGGGAATACATTTTCTTTAGGAACTTTTACATTGTCGAATACTAATTCTCCAGTTGCACTAGCACGTAAGCTCCATTTTTGGTGGGTCTCAGGAGTTGAAAAACCTTCCATTCCTCTTTCAACCACTAAACCTTGGATTTCGCCTTGTTCGTTTTTAGCCCAAACTACTGCGATATCACAGAAAGGTGCATTAGAAATCCACATTTTAGCACCATTTAATATTACATGGTCGCCTGCATCTTTTATAGTGGTTTCCATGCTAGCTGGGTCGCTACCATGATTAGGCTCTGTTAAACCAAATGAACCTATTAATTCTCCTTTAGCTAGTTTAGGTAAATACTTTTTCTTCTGTTCTTCAGAAGCGTATTTATAAATAGGGAACATTACTAAAGAACTTTGAACTGAAGCGGTAGAACGAATTCCACTATCGCCACGTTCTAATTCTTGCATAATGATACCATAAGATATTTGGTCTAAGCCAGGGCCACCATATTCCTCAGGAATATAAGGTCCGAAAGCTCCAATTTCTGCTAAGCCTGGAATAATTTGTTTAGGAAACTGTGCTTTTTGTGCATAATCGTCGATAATTGGCGATATTTCCTTTTTTACAAAACTGCGTACAGTTTCTCTAATTAAGCGATGCTCTTCTGTAAGCAATTCTTCGCTTAAATAATAATCGTGAAATTGAAATTTATCTGCTCCCATGGGGTTTATTTTATAAAATCAACATACAATCGCCATATGCAAATAGGCGGTATTTTTCTTTAATAGCCTCTTCGTATGCAACTTCACATAAATCGCTTCCTATAAATGCAGCAACTTGCATTAATAAAGTACTTTCTGGTAAATAGAAGTTACATAACATGGCATCAGCAATTGCGAAATCGTATGGTGGATAAATGAATTTATTTGTCCAACCTCTAAATTCTTTTAGATGACCTTTTGTAGTTACTGAAGTTTCAACAGCACGTATTACTGAAGGACCAACAGCTAAAATTTTCTTTTTCGCATCGATAGCTTGGTTTACAATTTCTACAGTTTCTGCAGGAATAATACACTCTTCGCTATCTGTTTTATGTTTACTTAAGTCTTCAACTTCAACAGCTCTAAATCCGCCTAAACCTACATGTAAGGTAATATCAGCTAAGTTGATTCCTTTAATTTCGAGACGTTTAAGAATTTCACGGCTAAAATGTAAACCTGAAGATGGTGCTGTTACAGCACCTTCAACTTTTGCGAAATACGTTTGATAACGTTCGAAATCTTCTTGATCTGGTTCTCTTGAAATATATGGCGGAAGGTGAGGAGCTCCTAAGCTGAATAATAGTTGTTTGAATTCATCATGCGGACCATCGTATAAGAAACGAAGAGTACGTCCTCTTGATGTAGTATTGTCTATTACCTCAGCTACTAACATATCGTTTTCGCCAAAGTATAATTTATTACCAATACGGATTTTACGTGCAGGATCTACTAATACATCCCAAAGTTTACTTTCAGCATCCAATTCGCGTAGAAGTACTACTTGAATTTTTGCCCCAGTTTTTTCCTTATTCCCGTACAAACGAGATGGGAAAACTTTGGTATTATTCATAACAAATACGTCGCCTTCATCAAAATAGGATAAAATATCCTTGAACATTTTATGCTCTATTTTGCCCGTTTTACGGTCAATTACCATCATGCGACTGTCATCACGATTCTCCAATGGTCGATCCGCAACTAATTCTGCCGGATATTTGTATTTAAATTGAGATAGTTTCATGTACGCCTTTTAAAGACTGCAAAAATAATAAATATTAGCTGGCTTTGCCAAATTCTTTTATTTACTGGTAGTCAGTAATTTGCTTATTTGGGTGGAATAAAAAAACGGATTCCCCCTAAGGTGAACCCGTTTTTTATACACAGGACAAGTTTTTATTTGATGATTAATCGTTTATTCTGACTCAGGCCATCACCTTGTTTCACCGAAACTATATAAGTGCCAGCTTTCAAGGTTCCTGGAGCAATTTGTACATTGCTTTGACCATTAAGTTTTTGTGAATATACTAATTTTCCAGTTAAATCTAAAATTTCAACTCTTTCTGCTTTATCTGAATTTAATTTTATTGAGAATTCTCCCATAGTTGGGTTGGGATAAATTTCTAAACCTAAATCAGCTTGAGTATCGTATGATTGTTGACCAACATAAACAGCCTCAGGTAAATTTAAACCTACAACTATACGAGGAATAGAGTACCACATAATGGTATCTATGTATTTTCTTGCATGTGTAGGACTCATATTTGGGTTAAATTGTACTTCGTTTGCATGAATTGGACCTACACCCATTGCAGTACCCATAGCATCTACAGTAGCAGGATCCCACCAGTGCCAAGGTGAATTTTGTTCATTTCCGTTGATACCAGGACCTGGAGTAAATTCAAATAAACCTTCGTATTGAGCTTTAGGGTTGCGAGCATAAGCTACATCAGAAATAACATCGTTAAAGGTATAGCTTAAAATTGCCGCATTGTTTCCTAATTGATTTGCTCTTTTAACAACAGTTCTTGTACCATGTACATCTACAACGTCTTCGCCAGTTACTGGTACTATTACGGTACCACTATCGTATGGAGCGAATTGGTCTTTCCAACAATGGAATCCAATTTTTATTGCATCACCTGGTTCTACCCAGCTAATATCTCCTAATGCACCGCCAAGGTTTATTTCCATAGCTACTTTATTAGAATGACCAGGATGGTTGTATGTGTTTACTGCACCACCTTGACCATGTACATCACCAACATAAGCCGGATTAATTACTGAAGCTCCTAATGAATTTAAGAATTTTGGTAATTCGGTCTCGGTTTGTTTGTCTAATGATGTATATGCCATAGTAACATAACCACCTGTACCAATACCACAAAGGATGATACGGTTTGTATCTACACCATATGTGGCATAGTTTTCTTTTAAGAAGCGAACCATAGTTTGCACGTCGTGGATTGCACGATATACTGCATTTAAGATGGTTGATGTTCTAACTTCTTGCGATACGTTAAGAGGATCCCAACCTAAACGGTATTGTGGACTAACAGCCAAGAAACCTCTACGAGCGAAACGGTTTGCAAGTTCTACGTTTACGCTGTCGTTATAATCTCCAACAGCACTTCCATTTCTATAACGAGGTAAGAAATTACCAGTGTGGACAATAATTACTGCTGGTCGGCTTGTTTCTGTATCACCAGTTGGTTCATAGAAATTTGCTCTTAACGGACCTACAGTAGGGGTGTAACCTAGAGGAGGAATAGCTCCGGGTGCTCCTACCGGAATTGGAGACCCTTGTAATGGAATGAAATAATAATTGCTACCATAATTAACATCCGGTGTTAAAGTAACCGACGAAAATATTTCCGTCACATAGCGCTGAGCTTGTAGCATTGTAAATGCTGCACAAATGCTCATAAGAGTCAATAAGCTTTTCTTCATTTTGAGTTGTTATTTAAGTAAATATACTTATTTATTTTGATTGTTACCGATTTTTTGATGCCTTTTTTTGACCCTGACCCCAAGTTTCATTGTTAAATGTTATGGATATATAGGCCAATCTGCCTACTCTTGGTCCACCATAAACTTGGAATACTTTATTGTTTAATAAATTCTGTGCACCAATTTTAAATATGGTCTTCGCCTTTTTATAATTCCAACTAATTTGTGCATCTAACATACCATAACTTGGAATTTCGCCTGAAAATTGCGGTGAACCCTCAAATCTGAAACCTTGAACCCATTTGTAATTCACATTGAATCCCCAGTTGTTTAATCCTACTTTCCCTATTTTCCATTTTATATCTCTTGCTCCAATGCCCACATTAAACTTATGTTTTGGAGTATTAAAAGCCGGAATTAATGGGTCTGAACTTCCTCTTAAATCTAATTCGTTATAACTATAATTCCCATTTACATTGAAGAATTTTGCAAAATTGTATATGGCTTGAACCGATACACCTCTCGTATGTACTATATCGTTGCTGTTACTTGCTATACGCACCACTTCGGTATTCACTGGCAAGTAGGTAATTGGATTAAAGTCTGACATTACTCCAATTCTATACCCAATAAAGTTGTTGTAAATGCTGTAATAGGCTGAAAAGTCTATATAAAAATCATTGCCTATAGTTCCTCTATACCCAACTTCAGCGGTATAAACTCGCTCTGGACGTATAGGAGGAACACTAAAATACTTTAGTGCTGCAAAATCTGGATTTTTACCTCGTACATAATCGGTGAACGACTCAACCGTAATTAAACTGTCGTAACCTTGTACATTTCCTCTTAAGGTAGCGCGACCAACATTGTAATTAAAGTATTGATCTGTCAAAGTTGGATTACGTATAGCTGAAGAGAAACTAAAACGTATGGTATGTTTTCTGTGAGGTGTATAAACCACCGAAAAGGCTGGAGACCATAAGAAGGGGAAATTTACATTCTTATCCACACGGTTGGTTAAGCTTAATAATACCTTTTCGAATTTTAAATCTATACCTAAATAAGCTCCTACTTCCCAATTTAATATTCTGGTTCCTGCAGTATCGCTGAATATAGTTCCTTGCGAATTAGGTACATAAACTCTACCTGCAGTTCCAAGTGTAAATGTTAATCTATTTTTCCAAGCTTTAAATTTATATTCTCCGTGCCCATGATAAAGCGCACTACGGTCTATAAATTTACTTCCTCCTTGCCCAAGTGGCATAGACGTTATGGAATCAAACGCACTTTGGAATTCAGGAGTACCTGGTTGTAAATAATACATATCGTCTAAATATTGACGAATTAAAGAATGGTATTTGATTAATGAATCGTGATATACAGCCATTACTGCATCTGATTGTAAATAATCGTAAGCACCTACTGGAGTAAATTTATCGGGCATTCCGGGTAAAGAATGAACCAAATTAGCGATAGATGGACCTGGCATTACTCCATTGGTCTTAGAATAAAGGGCTTTATATTCGCCATTCCAAAATCTAAGTGGATCTGATTGTGCACTTGGTTTTTTCTGATTGATAAGTACATTTTGCAATAAAAATGCGGTTACTACTGCGTCGTAAGTATTCCCAGCATTTTCATTTGTTGAATACACTCTAAAAAACCATTTATCTTTTTCTCTAATTTCTAATTTATTTTGATAGAATTGTATGTCTTTTAAGCTATATCTATTCTCACCTTGATATACTGTAGTTCCATATCCGAAATTACTTACAGCCATTAATTCTATTTTAGGAGTAAGCATAAAGTGGAAAGCCACATTAGCTTTTATGTTTTGACTATTGTAATTTACGAGGTCTTTTTCGGCATAACCTGTACGATATATATAACCTAATCCAGCATAATTTCGGCGAGAAAGACTATCGCTCATATAGTCGTAAAGGCCAGAAAGGGCCTCATCTCCATAACGGTTTACTGCGTCGTAACCACCTGGATTTTGAACTCCCACTTCGCTATCGGTAGCAGGATTATAGTTGGTAGCTTCCCAGTCGTTTGCACGCATATAATACAAGTTCATTTTATATGCGAATACATCTCTACCTTTTTTGTTTTGTACTTTTTGAGCCCAACGGGCAGCCCCTTCAAACATAAGACGCTCTCCAAATTTTGCAGAAACCGATAAGCCCGTATAATCGAATGGATTTTTAGTTTCCATATTAATTACACCGTTGAAGGCATTAGGACCATAAAAAGATGAAGAGGCTCCTTGAATAATTTCAACTTTTTGAATATCGAGTTCAGAAGAACCAAGGAAATTTCCTAAACTAAAATTAAGACCTGGAGATTGATTATCGACTCCATCTATTAGTTGTAAACTACGAACAGGACTGGTACTATTAAAGCCACGGGTATTTATTACCTTAAAGCCTATTGAGGCAGAAGTTAAATCGACCCCTTTCATATTCCCTAAACCTTCGTAAAAGTTAGCAGCTGGAGTTTCCTTTATGGTTATTAAGTCCATACTTTCCACTGTAAGTGGTGCCATTTTTTGTTTTTCGGTAATACGACTTTCCGTAATTTGAACCGTCTTTAAGGCTTTGTCTTCTGTACTTAATTGAATATTTAGTTTGTCGTTTACACTTTTAACAACCACTTCTTGTTTGGCATATCCCATGCTAGAAACAATTAAAGTGGCAGGTAACTTGGGAACAGTTATGGTAAATTTACCATTAATATCTGAAGTGGCACCACCTTTAGCATCCTTAACTAAAATGGTCGCAGAGAAAATAGGTTCACCAGTAGATTTGTCTAAAATCTTACCCGAAATCTTTGTTTGAGCGAAAGTAATTTGAATTACAAAGAAAAAAATGGATATAAGTGGTAAACTTTTTATCATAGGATTGGAGTTAATTGGAATACAAAACTAAAAGAATTTTTGACTTATCAAAATTTTAAGTATATAAGTTGATTCCTTTGTATTTGCTTAAAAATTATTATTTTGCTTTTTCGTTCTATTAGCTAATTAACCTATGAATAAAAGTATTGTTTTTCTCTGCTTATTTTTTATTTCTTCAATTTTAAATATTCTATTTGCGCAGAATTGTGTTGAAGATAATTTAAAAACCTTAGGACAGATTTCTGATGTAGATGCATATCTACAGAAAAATAAAAGAAGAACTAGCATAATTAAAGATTATGCTTTAAATAAATCAGACTCTCTTATTAAGGTAATTGAGGACTTTCATAAAAATTTAGACGCATGTAATAGAGAGTTAAATGGATTAGAAAACTTTACTAAATTCTCTAAAATTCAGTCGTCTATAACTTTATTAAAAGTTCTTGAGATGTCTGGAAAAATTGAGCATTTTCAAGATTTAATGACTGAATTAGATTCTATTTATCCAAATTTAGAGAGTTTGCCCATAGATTTTTCATATCCTAATGGAGCAGAGGAAGGGAAAATTAAAATTACTAATGAAAATGCTGAGTCTTCTTGGTTAGCATATGCATTTTATAGAGCTAGTTTCGAGGTAAGAAGAGGTAATTGGGCTTCCGTAGATCGCTATTTACAATATGGAGCAAAGCTGGATAAGTTTAAATCTGACCTTACTTTTTTAAGCATGTATTTTAAGACGAAAGAAATGCTTAATGCTAAACGTGATAGCTATTTTGATTTATTACCTACCTATACCAAATACTTGATTGTAAAAGTAGAAGATGTATTGCCAGGGTCTTCAAGCAGTAGCTTTAGAAATCCAGAATTTATTGATTCTATTTTAACCTATGAAGTTAGCTCTACTGTCGCAGTTGTTGAAAACAATTTAATAGATAAAAATGGATTTATTCGCCATAAAATAGCCGATAATTTATTTAGTGCTGGTAAGTATGAATTGGCTTATTTGTATGCAATTCAGGCGTCTGAAGTTTCGAATGATAAAGAGTTAGCTTATTTCATTAGTGATTATTTAGGAAATAAATTCCCAGAACGTTCTGAAGAGTTTAATGCTGCTGCCAATAACGTATTTAAAAACTATATAAATGCCTCATCGAATGTTCCTGATTTAATTAGGCTGAAAGATTATGCTATTAAGAAAGAAAATAAAGAGATTGAGGAATTAGCTATAGCTCGTTTAAAGGAGTTAAATAAAAATTATAAAACCGTTGAAACTAGAATGAAGGATTCTAGGAGAACGGTTGGGGCAGAGTTAAGAGCTGAGACATCTGGTTTGTTTTTGGGGCATATTCCAATTTATTTACGTGTTCGTATCCGTAATTTTATCAATGATTTTATGTTCGATTATATAAATTATGAGAAATCAAGATATAGATACGGAGGTTTTAGAGAAAAGCCTTTACCACAAGTGAGTGCTCCATTTAGAGTGAATGGAGGATATAGTTTAGGATATAGTCTAAAATATATTGTATTACGCGATTTTATTCAAAAAGATAGAAGAATACGTTATTCGGGGTTAGCTATTGGACCAGAATTCAGATATAGCCGTTGGAATATGAGTCAGCGTAAGGTTGATATTTATATGGATAGAACTATGAATAATTTCTTAGGGTCATATTATGTATCACCACGCCAAGTAAGATATGAAGGAACTATTTTACTAGACCTTCAGTTTGCTTGGAAATTTTTCTCTTTAGGGCTTCAAGCAGGTGCAGGTATAGGCCATCGTAACCTAAAAGAACCGGGCTTTACGACTGAATATTGGAGAGATTCTCAGTACACACAAGCCCGATTCAATAAATTTTATGTTCCTGTACGATTCGGAATTTTCCTAGGATTTGGATATACTAGCGGTGAATAGGAACTTCAATAATTAAGAACTTACTCTTACCAATACTTTTTACTTTAAAGGCATTGGTATCCCATATTCCCATAGCATCTCTACGTAAAAGTATATTCCCTTCAACTTCAATAGTACCTTCAATTACAAAAATATAGGCACCATTGTCTTTAATGTTGAATGCATATATTTTTTCAACATCGTTGTCCCATTCTCCAATGCTCATATAAGCATTTTGATGTATCCAAACTCCATTCCCTTTGTCTTTTGGGTTTAAGACCTGACTAAACTCATTAGGTTTTAAAAGATCAGCAATGCTTTTTTGGTCGTAACGTGGAGTATGATTATCGGCATCAGGAAAAATCCAAATTTGCAGCAATTCCACATCGTCGGTTTTACTATGATTAAACTCGCTGTGGTAAACTCCGGTTCCCGCACTCATAACCTGAATATCACCATTTTTAATTACAGCAGTATTTCCCATACTGTCTTTATGTTCCAAATCACCTTTTAAAGGAATGGTAATAATTTCCATATTCTCGTGTGGATGCATCCCGAAGCCTTGTCCGCCCGAAATTTTATCATCGTTTAAAACTCGGAGTAATCCGAAATTAATTTTAGAAGGGTTGTAATATTGCCCAAAGCTG